>PKSW01000258.1 GCA_002869465.1 Marinilabiliales bacterium | reverse complement strand
CCTTTTAACCGTAGCAAATTTTTAAATGCTGAGCATAAACTAACCTATATCGGAACCGGCGCAATTGGCGGGAAAGCGCATGGTTTGGCAAATATCAACCACATCATTCTGAATGATTTAAATAAAGGCCAATTTCCCGGTATTGAAATGGGAATTCCCGCCATGACCATCATCAGGACGGACGTGTTTGACGCGTTTATAAAAAGAAATAAACTCGCTGGCATCGCCTATTCGGATGAACCGGATGACCGCATTGCTCATGCTTTTCAAAAAGCCGATTTGCCTTTTGAAATTCTGGGCGATCTGCGCGCCTTGATTTCGCAGGTTACAACACCACTGGCCGTAAGGTCATCGAGCATGCTGGAAGATGCCATGCATGAACCTTTTGCAGGCATTTATGGCACCAAAA
Source organism: Marinilabiliales bacterium (assembly GCA_002869465.1). Classification (GTDB taxonomy): domain Bacteria; phylum Bacteroidota; class Bacteroidia; order Bacteroidales; family F082; genus UBA4459. The sequence goes on along the minus strand of PKSW01000258.1, from coordinate 2,854 downwards.
TGACACCAAATAACCAGCCGGATATCAATGCGCGATTTAATAAACTGGTTGAAGCCATAAAGTATGTGTATGCCACCACTTTTTTTAAATCGGCCAAGGATTATATGAGCGCCACACCTCATAAAACAGAAGACGAAAAAATGGCGGTCATTATTCAGGAAGTTATTGGTAAAAAGTTTAAAAATCGCTTTTATCCCGAATTATCTGGTGTAGGAAGGTCTCATAATTATTATGCATTCGGCCATGCCGATCCTAAAGATGGTATCGTGAACCTGGCATTGGGTTTGGGTAAAACCATTGTTGATGGGAGTAACTCATGGTCTTACACCCCCGCTTACCCAAAAGCCGACCCTCCTTTCAACTCCATCAACGATATGCTAAATAATACACAGCGTACTTTCTGGAGCGTGAACATGGGCAAAACATCAGCATACGACCCGGTAAAGGAAACGGAGTATATGCTGGAAGACAATATTGTAACGGCTGAAGAAGATGAAAGCCTTCGTTACGTGTCATCAACGCTCGACAGCCAGTCGGGACGGATCGTTATGGGTGTTTCGAAAAGTGGTCCGCGCCTGCTGAACTTCTCACCTATCCTTCGTTTGGGTGAAATTCCTTTAAATAATTTACTGATCAAATTGATGGAAGTTTGTGAAAAGAACGAAGGTGCGCCCGTCGAAATTGAGTTTGCTATGACATTTTCTGACAAGGGCCCTCATAAATTTGGCTTTCTGCAGGTAAGGCCAATGGCAGTTTCCAATGATGTTGTTGAACTTGATGATGAGGATCTGGTGGGTGATCATGTGCTCGCATCTTCTGAAAAGGTATTGGGAAATGGAACAAATAACCTGATACAAGACATCGTATATATCAAACAAGAGGAATTTGATGTAATGAAAACCTATCAGATAGCCGAAGACCTTGAAAAGATAAACAAGATGCTGGTAAATGATAACAAACCCTATCTCCTGATCGGCTTTGGTAGGTGGGGCACTTCGGATGCATCAGCAGGTATTCCTGTGAACTGGGGGCAGATTTCGGGTGCCAAAACCATCATTGAAGCGGCGCTGGCAAACGTGAATTTTGAGCTCAGCCAGGGATCTCATTTTTTCCATAACGTGACCGGCTTTGGTGTGTACTATTTCTCGATTCCGTTTGAAAAAACACAAACAATCGACTGGTCGTGGCTAAATGGAATACCAGCAAGCAATGAAACCACGATGGTAAGACATATTCGTTTGAAAGAGCCCATTCAAATTAAAGTGGATGGACGAACCGGCAAAGGAACCATTATAAAACCTTAAGTTATGAGTGAGAAAAAACCCTTGGATGTATTGTTAGGCGAACTTAAGGAACGTGCCAAAGAACTTAATTGCTTATACCAGGTACAGGAATTATTAAACAATCCTGAAAATACCATTGATGATATTTGTAATGGACTGGTAGAAGCCATTCCGCCCGGTTGGCAATACCCTGATATTTGTCGTGCAAAAATTCAACTTCATACAAATACCTATGCTTCCGACGATCTTGTTGAGACCGAATGGGTGCTAAAGTCGGATATCCATATTCAAAATGAAGTAGTAGGACAGATTTGTGTTTTTTATGAGGAAGAAGCGCCTCCAATGGATGAAGGTCCATTTTTAAAAGATGAGCGAAAACTGATCAATACCATAGCTGAACGATTGGGATTACACCTGTTGCATCAGCAGTTGAAAAACGTTTTTGAAAAGCAAAGCCAGGCAGATACAGAACATAAAAAAGAATGGGAGGTTATTCTGGATATGCTCCGGCAAACCAATCCAAAACTGTTGATACGACTATCCAGGAAGATGGTCAATTACCTGTGTTGGACCGGGGTTAAAAAAGCGGAAGAATTGCTTGAGCGATTTGGCTCGGCTTTTCACGATGAAGGCGAATTGATTGACGAAAATAAACCATTTAAAAAAAGTAGCGACAGTGATCTGGTAAGCCTGAGTTATGAGATTTTTGAGATCGCTGAAGAGAATCTGACCCTGGATAAAATACTGAACAACATTCAGAAATGGACCAAAGAGGACCGCTCCGGTTTTTTATCAAAGGTACTTGAAAACATGGGGTCCTCTTTACAGGACATCAACAATGCCATCGAACGTTACCATCACCTGGCGCCCCAAATGCTGGAATTGTCTGAAGCACGTGAAAAGGGACTGAGGGTAGCCATGATCAGGCGGATACTAACCGATCAGTCGGATTATATTGATATTGCCAAAAGATTTGTTGACGTCAATAGTTTTAATGAATTACTGAATAAGATCATCTCACCTGTAGGCAGTCACGGAAAGTTAGGCGGTAAAAGTGCCGGACTATTTCTGGCCAACCAGATGATCAAAAAATACACTCCCGAATTTGAATCATTTGCTGAAGTAAAAATTCCAAAAACCTGGTATATCACTTCAGATGGCCTGTTGAATTTCATGGATTACAACAACTTGGAAGAAGTGATGGAACAGAAATACAAGGATATAGGCCAGATACGTCAGGAATATCCCTATGTCATTCAGTTGTTTAAAAGTTCCACCTTTCCTCCGGCCATTATCAAAGGACTTTTAATGGCATTAGACGATTTTGGAAGCGTGCCGCTGATTATTCGTAGTTCCAGTTTACTTGAAGACCGCATTGGGATGGCTTTTGCGGGAAAATATAAGAGCCTTTTTATAGCTAACCAAGGTACAAGAGAAGAACGATTGGTTGCTTTGATGGATGCCATTGCCGAGATATATGCCTCCGTATTCGGACCGGATCCCATTGATTACAGGGCTGAAAATGACCTGCTCGATTATCATGAGGAAATGGGTATTATGATACAACAGGT
>PKSW01000182.1 GCA_002869465.1 Marinilabiliales bacterium | reverse complement strand
CAGGATGCTTGCTGTTTCATTCATTTCCACCATAAAGGTCGATTCTCCCGATGAAATATTGTCAGAAGCACCGACCCTGGTGAATACCTTATCGACATAGCCAATGTTAGCAGATACAGCAGGTACAAAACAACCCATTTGCGCTAACAGCACTATCAAAGCCGTTTGCCTGAGCAATGCAGATTTTCCCGACATATTTGGTCCGGTGAGGATGATCAGTTGCTGTTTGGTATTGTCCAAGTACACATCGTTGGCAATATATTTTTCACCGGCGGGCATATGTTGTTCAATCACCGGGTGGCGGCCTTCCCTGATATCAATCAGGTAATCATCGGTAATGACCGGTTTACAATAATTGTTCTCACCCGACACTTTCGCAAATGATGACAGGCAATCCAGCGAAGCAATGATAGATGCGTTGAGTTGTACTGGCTGAATAAAGCCTGCTGCAAATTTTACCAGCTCATCAAATAATTTTTGTTCGAGTGCATTGATCTTCTCTTCAGCGCCAAGTATTTTCTGCTCGTACTCTTTTAGTTCTTCGGTAATATATCGTTCGGAAGTAGTCAATGTTTGCTTTCGGTGCCATTCCTCGGGTACTTTGTCTTTATGGGTATTGGTTACTTCCAGGTAATACCCGAACACATTATTATAGCCGATTTTCAATGATGAAATGCCGGTTTTTTCGGATTCCCTTTGTTGAATGCCTTTGAGATAATCTTTACCGGAATAGGCAATCTTTCTCAGTTCATCGAGTTCAACTGAAACGCCATCCCGGATCACATTGCCTTTATGCAGCAGCGCAGGCGGATCATCTTTTAGCTCTTCAACAAGCCTTTTTGCTAACACATTGCAAGGGTTCAACTGATCGGCAAATTGCTGAAATGCATCCGGCTTTTTATCAGAACAAATTGCTTTTATGGCAGCCACAGCTTCCAGCGCCCTGAATAACTGGATCAATTCACGAGGATTTACTCGCAGTGTGACCACTTTCGAAATTAAGCGTTCCAGGTCGCCTATTTTCCTGAACTCTTCATGCAGTTTGTGGGCCAAATCCTTATACTCCATCAAGTGTTCAACAATTTTTAAACGCTTGTCGATTTCATGTTTCTCAACCAGCGGTAGTGTCACCCATTTCCGCATGAGACGGGCACCAATCGGGGTGTCTGTCCTGTCGATTACATCCAGCAGCGTTTTTCCTCCGGGACTTAGTGCGTGCAGTATTTCAAGGTTTCGTGTAGTAAATTTATCCAGCCATACATATTTTCCTTCATCAATACGGTTTAATTGGGAAATATGATCCAGTTTGTCATGATGCGTTTCATACAGGTAATGCAAAGCCGCACCAGCTGCTATGACACCTCTTGTCATATTTTCAACGCCAAAACCTTTCAGTGATGCTGTTTTAAAATGCTTTAGTAAAATATCACTTGCAAAATCCGATGAGAACACCCAGTCATCAAACACCGCCAGATAAAATTTATCGCCATAGTTTTCAATAAACTTAGCCCTGTGCTGGCGTTGGATCACCACTTCGCTGGGCATGAAACTCTGAAGTATTTTATCAACATATTCCGTATTTCCTTCAGCAATGTAGAATTCACCAGTTGAAATATCCAGTAAGGAAATACCTGAAATTCCGGAACTGATATGCACTGCCGCCAAAAAGTTATTTTCTTTCTGCTCCAGCACATTGTCATTCAATGAAACTCCCGGCGTAACCAATTCTGTAACACCTCTTTTGACGATTTTTTTGGTCAGTTTGGGGTCTTCCAACTGGTCGCAGATGGCCACCCGGTTACCTGCCCTCACCAATTTAGGCAGATAAGTATCCAAAGAATGATGGGGAAACCCGGCCAACTCAACAAAAGAAGCAGCGCCATTCCTGCGTTTAGTAAGTACAATACCAAGTATGCCTGCTGCTTTAATGGCATCTTCTCCAAAAGTTTCGTAGAAATCACCTACCCTGAAAAGCAATAAGGCATCAGGGTATTTGGCTTTGATGCTGTTGTACTGCTTCATCAATGGTGTTTCAGCGTATTTTTTTTCTTCTGCCAAGCTTAATTTTTCGAACAAAGGTAACAAATGAAGCGTTATATTTCAGGTCTTTTTACCTTTGCATTTATCATTTGAAAATATGAGAAAGTTAAAGAATGCGGAATTGAACCGGCTGGATATTGATGGCTATAAAAGGGCTGAAAAAAATCCGGTCGTTATTGTTTTAGACAATATCAGGAGTTTGAACAACATCGGTTCCATATTCAGAACCGCTGACGCATTTCGAGTTGAAGCCATCTATCTTTGCGGTATAACAGCACAACCACCGCATCGTGATATCCACAAAACAGCTTTGGGAGCAACAGATTCTGTCAATTGGAAATATTTCAAAACAACAGAAGAAGCCATATCGGAATTAAAAACCAAAAATTATGTTATTATTGCACTTGAACAAGCAGAAGGCAGTGTCATGCTAAATAAGTTTTATCCCGACCCCAACCAATCCTACGTGGTAATACTTGGCAATGAAGTGCACGGAATTGAACAAAAAATTGTCGACATTTCTGATCATTGTGTCGAAATTCCACAGTTCGGGACCAAGCATTCTTTGAACGTAACTGTTAGTAACGGTATTATCCTATGGGATATATTACTGAAATTAAATGTTTTATGAATTTATGAAACATTAAATAAATTCTGGCGTAAAACTTTATTATCTATTAAAAGTGGTATTTAAATATGATTATATTTGCCTTTTAATGAAGGGCATTCATTGACTTCCTTATTAGTTAATGGAATAATTAAAATAAATTCATAAATTTGTAAATAAATCAGTTTGTTAATAAAAATTAAAACCATGAAAAAAGTTTACTTTTTGCTCACTAAAGTTATGATCTTCAGCTTGATCTTAGCGTTTCCTATCACGATGATCGGACAGGATGATGGTGAAGCTGAAAAACCAAAAAAAGAAAGAAGCACATCGTTTGCTCCTTATTGGATGATAATGGCTGAAATTGGGCCCAGTTTTTCTCATTCCGACCTTGCCAAAAATCAATATCTACCCGATTTTAACAATGTCGGGTATAATGGTCAGCTTGGATTTGGCCGCCAGTTTACTTCAGTAATTAGCCTATATTTAAAGGGTGGTTATGGAAGTATTCAGGATGCTAAGGACAATGTTACTTCACCAACCGATGGTTTAAATGCCATATGGGGCAGAGATATGAGCTCTGAAGCCACCTATTTCGAAGAAAATTTGAACTTGGGTAT
>PKSW01000041.1 GCA_002869465.1 Marinilabiliales bacterium | reverse complement strand
TTTTTAATTACAGAAGCCATGCGTGGCGCCGGTGCTATCCTGAAAACACAGAAAGGCCAAACTTTCATGAAAAAATATGATGAAAGAGAAGAGTTGGCGCCGAGAGATATTGTGGCACGAGCTATCGATAACGAGATGAAACTATCAGGTGATGAATTTGTATACCTGGACACTACTCACCTTAATTCAAATAAATTGATTACCGAATTCCCGACCATTTATGCGAAATGCTTAAGTCTGGGAATCAATATATCGAAAGATATGATCCCTGTTATACCAGCAGCTCACTATTCTTGCGGGGGTATTAAAACAAATAAAAACGGTTGCACCAGCATTGTCAATCTGTATGCTTCAGGAGAGGTAGCCAGCACTGGATTGCATGGCGCCAACCGACTTGCTTCCAATTCATTACTTGAATCAGCAGTTTTTTCACACAGGGCTGCCATGTATGCTAAAGCACATTTTAAAAATGCAATTCACATCGATAAAGTACCCGATTGGGATGCTGAAGGCATGGTATTAAATGAAGAAATGATACTGGTTACACAATCTAAAAAAGAAGTCCAATCCATTATGAGCAACTACGTTGGTATCGTCAGGTCTAACCTGCGATTAAAAAGAGGACTGGACAGGTTGAAGATCATTTATAAGGAAACTGAGGAACTCTATCAAAAGTCGCTCGTAACTGAAGCTATTTGTGAATTAAGAAACCTGATCAATGTTGCCTACCTGGTCATCAAACTGGCTCAGAAAAGGAAGCAAAGCATTGGCTTACATTATAATATTGACTACAAATAATATACAAATGGCACTAATAAGATCGGTAAAAGGTATACGACCCAAGTGGGGAAAAGGATGTTTTATTGCGGATAATGCCACCATTACAGGCGATGTTATTATCGGCGATGATTGCAGCATCTGGTTTAATGCAGTGATACGTGGGGATGTCCATTCCGTCAGGATAGGTAATAATGTGAACATTCAGGATGGTGTGATCATTCATTGCACCTACCAGAAAGCTCCGGTCAGCATAGGGCATAATGTATCGATTGCCCATGGAGCAATTGTTCATGGATGTACCATTCACGACCATGTTTTGATCGGTATGGGAGCAATTATTATGGATGGTGCTATTATAGAAGGCAACAGCGTTATTGCTGCCGGAGCTTTAATTTCAAAAGATACAGTTGTTTCATCCGGCAGTGTATATGCAGGTGTGCCTGCCAAAAAAATAAAAAAGGTGGATACGGAGTTACTCGAAGGCGAAATAAACAGGATATCCAATAATTATAATATGTATGCCAGTTGGTATGATCCGGTGGGTTAAAACCTTCACTAAACAAGAAAAGCCGTGCAAGTTGCACGGCTTTTCTTGTTATAATGAATAGGATAATAAACCTATATCCCTAATTTCTTTTTTACCAAAGGCAATACATCATCTCCACCCTCAAAATATACAACGGCTCCTGCACCAACATCCAGAATGTAAGTATATCCGTTTTCACGGCCTACTTCATTGATGGCATTTTTTACTTTTTCAATTAACGGGTTGAAAAGGTCAGCCTGCTTGGTTGATAAATCCTGATCAGCCGATTGCTGAAATGCCTGAATTCGCGCTTGAAGATCAGTTATTTCTTTTTCTTTGGTTTGCCGGATTAAATCTGACATAGTTGCAACATTATCCTGATAATTAGTAATTTTTGTCTGATATTCCATCGCCATAGCATTCATTTGCTGGTCAAGATACTCAGCATAATTTTGCAATTCTTTCGATAGTGAATCTGTTTCCGGCATCATCGATAGAATCTCGTTTGAATCAATATGGCCTAACTTTAGGGTTGTTTGGCTGTAACCAAATGACGCAACTAATACCACAAGTGAAAAAAGTGCAATTGCTTTTTTAAACGCTTTCATTTCTATTTAATATTTTGATTAATAATTGTCTGGATTGAACGGCTGGCAAAATTAAGAAAATATCAATACAATAATATCTTTCATACAGCTCATTATAATTAATTAAGAAACATTAACTAATGTCGAATGCTATTTCTAAAATTCTAAGAACTAATTCCTGCCTCTTTGCTCACGCTTTACGGTTTGCATCACTGTTCCCACCTCGTCAAGCACATCATCGCTAATGTCGAATTTCGGATCGCCATATAGCAGGGTCATGCCTCCGGCTTTATCAAAAACAAACGAATAATTACGTGTATTTGAAAGGGTTTCGATAGCATTGAAAATCTTTTCCTGAATTGGTTGAATAAGTTCCTGCCGCATTTTAAACAATTCACCCTGCGGACCAAAGTATTGTTGCTGAAGTTCTTTCACCTGCCTTTCTTTTTGGATAATTTCGTCCTCTCTCTTCTTTTTTATATCATCTGGTAATAAAACTGCTTCCGCTTTATAATTCTTGTACATTTCTTCAACTTCTGAATATTTTGCTTCAATTTCTTTTTGCCACTTAACTGAAAGATCATCCAATTCGTCCTGCGCGTCCTGATACTCAGGAATATTATCAAGAATATATTCAGTATCAACAAATGCATACTTCTGGCTTTGACCAAAAACAGATGTAACATTAAATGCGAATAATACGAACAATAAGCCGGCTAAAATTCTGATAGTGTTTCTTTTCATAGTATTATAATTTACGTTTATTTGACTAATTCAAAAATCCTGCCAACATTTAGATTAATCTAATGATTGGTTCAGAGAAAAATGGAACTGACTTCCGTTAGCGCCTGGCCAACCTGGTACCGGGTCAAAACCATATCCCCAATCCAAACCGAGCATACCAAACATAGGCAAGAAAACCCGGATACCCACTCCGGCCGATCTATACAAGTCGAATGGATCAAATCCCTGTGCTTGAGTCCAGGTATTACCCGCTTCAACAAATACCAATCCGTAGATTGTTGAACTTGGATTGAGTGATAGCGGATATCGAAGTTCAAGTGTATTTCTGGTAAAAACGGTACCTCCGATATTTCTATAACCTCTGTGATAGGCAGAAATGGACTCGTTTACGTATCCTCTCATACCAATAATTTCACGACCATCATAATTATTGTAGCCTGAGAGGCCATCACCTCCAAGGAAAAATCTTTCAAAAAGTGTTGTTCCGAGTTGTGAGTTATAATGCCCCAGATAACCAAACCTAAACCTTGCCGCCAGCACTAACTTTTCAGCCAGTTCGAAGTAGAAATAAGCTTTTACCTTAATTTTATAGTATTCAATCCACTTATATTTTTCATCATCGCTTATATCGCTATAATTTTTATC
>PKSW01000097.1 GCA_002869465.1 Marinilabiliales bacterium | reverse complement strand
TTTTTACAAGAAATCTGAATCTTGAATTCCGTATGTTAATATTTTTATCATATTGCCCATAATGAGCAAACAGGAAAAAATAAACGGGTTTAAGTTTGTATTCTTTCTGATATTGAATCTGAAGATCGAAGGTATTAAACGAATCTTTTTCCCTGCCTAACAATACACGAGTTCGCTGTGCAATGTCGCTCCATTGCAAATCGCGTAAGGAAAGCAAATAACCTCCCACTGATCGCACCAAGCCTTTTTGGGAGTATGCATAAGCTGAATCAATATCGTAGGTGGGAACAAATTTGTAGAGCCTTTTGGGAAAAACAAGGGATGGATATTTCAATTCCAGCACTTCTTTCACTTTTAATGCCCAAATATTGACCATCGGTTTATTCAGAATGTGTAATTTGGCACTGATGCTCAAATGTGCTGTAAACCTGCCATGCATATCTTTTACAAAAGGGAGATACTCTTCATAACGGCTTACGAGATAAAAAATGGATGCAAACACATCAAAAGGTAAGGCTGAATTTTCCGCGTACACCGGGAAAAATGCCTTTGAACCATCAAAATCGAATGGATCGAGATCAACACGTTCAATTCCCCTGGTAAAAAGTAATCCTGAAGATTTAAAAAACAAGTCGTCAGAATGAGCTTCATCGCCATACATAAATTTGGGGAGGTCAGACGATAGAAATTCCTCTAAATCAGTCGTTAGTTTGTGAGGCACCTTCAGAATATCCTCAAAAACCAAACGAAAAACATATCGTATCCTGCCTGTCTTTACAGGGGCATAAATCAGTATCGGATCCATACTTGTAAAAGTAGTAATTTTTCAAATCAAACTATTTTCGCCTGTCTAATCTATCCAATTGAAAACAGATTTATTTTTGCAAATATACTTTGTTGATAATTCGGTCATCGTATTTTACTCCTGCTCCTTCAATAATTCGTAATTTTGACATCCAATTTTACACCCCGGCATGGAGAAATTTATCATATCAGCTCGAAAATATCGTCCGGCAACTTTTAAACAGGTCGTAGGCCAGGATGCCATTACTTCAACATTGCAAAACGCGATTAAAAACCAGCACCTGGCGCAGGCATTTCTTTTTACCGGTCCCCGTGGTGTAGGAAAAACTACATGTACCCGGATTCTGGCAAAAACGATCAACTGCAAAAAACTAAAAGAAAATCTGGAACCATGCGATCAGTGTGAATCTTGCACCTCTTTTAACAACAATGCGTCATTCAATATTCATGAACTGGATGCCGCTTCCAACAATTCGGTTGACGATATCCGGAACCTGGTGGACCAAGTGCGCATTCCGCCACAGGTTGGTTTGTATAAGGTATATATTATTGATGAGGTACATATGCTTTCTCCGGCAGCTTTTAATGCTTTCCTAAAAACGTTGGAAGAGCCACCTGCCTACGCTAAATTTATCCTGGCAACAACTGAAAAACATAAGATCATTCCAACGATTTTATCCCGCTGCCAGATTTTTGATTTCCGCCGGATAAGTGTTGAAGATATTGCCGATTACCTGTCTTATGTGGCCAGAAATGAAAAGATCGATGCAGAAATTGAAGCCCTTCATATTATTGCCCAAAAAGCAGATGGCGCTTTACGTGATGCCTTATCCACTTTCGACCAGATAGTGAGCTATAGCGGGGATACCTTAACTTACAAGAATGTAATCGAGAATTTGAACATACTTGATTACGAGTATTATTTCAGGGTGTCGGAAGCTATTTTACATGCTGAGATTTCGGAATTGCTATTGATTTTTAATGAAATCATTGAAAATGGTTTTGACGGCCAGCATTTTATAACCGGTCTGACAGAGCATCTCAGAAATCTACTGATCATTAAGGACCCTGCTACATTGCAATTGCTGCTTGCAAGCCCTTCGCTTAAAGAAAAATATAAAGCACAATCAGAACAATTTGATGCTATTACACTTTTGAAAGCCATAGATACCTGCAATAAATATGACCTTAGTTATAAAACCAGCAACAACAAGAGGTTGCATGTTGAAATTGCATTGATGCAGCTTTCGCAAATTGAGGTTTCGGAATCCACCCCACAAATTAAAAAAGCAGCAGCTTCCGATCCGAAAACCGTCAATGAGCCGGTTAAAGAATACAAAAAACCGGTTGAAAAACAAACGGAACCAAAGGAAGAAATAGCAGTAGTCAAAGAAAAAAAGGTAGTTTCAAAAACCCGCAAAGAAGAAAACGGCAGGAAAGTAAAAAACATCTCCATAAAGGACAGCCTGAATACCCTTAAACAGACAAAAGATCCCAAGTTAGATAAACCTGAGGCTACGATAATCACTGAATTCAATCAGGAATCCTTATTAAAAGTTTGGAACGATTTTATTGAAAGCTACCAGAATAAAGCGCCCAGTTTTGCCAATGCCATCGCGAAATACCCACCTCAACTTAGGGATAATTTTGTAATTGAATACATGGTTGACAACCAAATTGTGGCGGGTGATCTGCTCAACATCACATCGATGTTAGAATTTCTGAAAAAAGAACTTAATAACAACCAGATAACACTGAAACCCGTGGTTGCTGAAAAATCATCGCAAAAAACAGCGTATACCGACCGGGAAAAGTTTGAAGAAATGGCTAAAAAATACCCGGGCCTTATCGATTTAAAAGAGCAATTGAACCTGGAATTGGATTTTTAAATAATTCCCTTAAGATTTTATTGAAACAAACTACGGTTCAAGAATCAGATGGAGTATTATCATCTGGTGCTTTACCCAATAAATAGTAATTCACAACAAACATTGCACCTATTAAAAATGGGATCCCGAGCATGATCAGGGTTCCATACATAAAGTTGCTCATTCGCGTGAATAGGAATATAGCAAAGCCAATCACTGATAAAATTAAAAGTACGCCTCCAATGTCTTCCCTTTTCCATGCAATAATCAGGATAATGATCATCACAAAGGAGGGAATATTATGCATCAGGAATGCCACGGTTGTGTCCCAAAAACCTTGTTCTCCCTCGAACACATCCATAGAAAATAGGGCAAATAAAACAATCATAATCATTAGAAGAATGCGCAGTGTCCAAGTAAGATAAATGTTTCCTTTTGTAGCAGTATTCATGTCAGTTAAGTTTAATTAATAAATAATCTTTTAAAATGAAGAAATTCTATTTGTGATTTCATATGTCTAAAATTTGAGAACGAGTTGTAGCCCATAACTAGAAGTATTTAATGAAAGATTGGCTTGTCTTTTAATTTCGTCCATGGGTGGCTTATACCTTTTCTTTTTCATGGCTCCTGATACCGATATGGGAATACCTG
>PKSW01000122.1 GCA_002869465.1 Marinilabiliales bacterium | reverse complement strand
CCGCAGACGATACGGAAGCAAATAGTGCAGGCATGTTTTTTCTCCAGTTTGAAAACAATATTCAAAAAACGCTGAACTTTTACGATTTCATGAGTTTTGACAATATTTACGGGTCATTGCAAGGACGTGAAATGGCCTACGTAAAAAAAACACCTGATGAAGATGAGAAGCAGAAACCTGAGAAAACGCTTTCAGCCTTATTCTATTTTTATGCTCCAGCTGTTATTGAGTTCAAAAACCAATACGTATTCAGTGTTGAAGTTTACAAGCCTTTCTATACTTCAGAAACCCGTATGGAATATGATTTCTATGGGCGACCTATACCCCATACCTATCAGGTATTTGATGGTTATAAATTTTACGATCTCGTTATCGCCTCTGCTTCCAAAAACGGACAACTCATCTGGAATAATGATTTTGAAATCAACAGCATAAAAACCTATTTTTTGAAACAACAGGTGGCCGTTTTTCCTGATGGTGACTTTCTTTCCATGGCTTATGTGAGTGATGGCCATATTTACTCCCAAACCATTGACGGACCGGTAGATTTGAGTAAAGAAACGATACCAATAGAATCGCAATATGCAAAAGACTGGTTAACAGAAGATGAAAACAACACCGTTGCGCATTGGTATGATGACTATTTTCTTGTTTACGGCTATCAGAAAATAAAAAACAGATCCTTAGGTGATCAATCTACCAGGACTGTTTTTTTTGCCAATAAAGTAGCTTATAAGTAAAGCCTTCATGAAAATATTTTGGTTGATCAGCAGTTATATTCAGTACCTTTTCAAATCTAAATCAAGATATGTAATCCACTCCCCTTTTGTCCACCAATTGATCAAAGAGGTTTTTATGGATAGAGGATCAAATTCCGATCTAAAAACGCTTGATGATGCAAGAAAACAAATGTTCCAACGGACAACTGCAATTGAAACAACCGACTTGGGTGCCGGTGCCGGAAACAAACCCTATATTACGCTGATAAACCCGCTCGGTAAGATTGCCAAACGAAGGGCACTTGACAAAAAAAACCTGCACCTGCTATATCATTTAACAAGATATTTTAAACCTGAGAATATCCTTGAATTTGGAACCTCAGCAGGTATCAGCACCTCCTATATTGGTAAAGCCAACGACTTTAAAAAATTTGTAACAATGGAAGGCTGTGCCGTGCTGGCATCGCATGCAAAAAATTATTTCGATTCGCTCAATTTATCGAAAATCGAAATTAAAGTGGGTAATTTTGATGATATCCTTGATAAAACCCTGTCAGGATTTGAACAATTGGATATGGTTTTTGTTGATGGTAATCACAGGCAACATAAAACATTGGATTATTTTAATAAATGCCTTGCCAAAGCGCATGAAAACAGCATTTTCATTTTTGATGATATCCATTGGTCGCCCGAAATGGAAAAAGCATGGGAACAAATAAAGAAAAGTGAACGCGTGCATGTCTCCATAGATCTTTATAAGATGGGTATTTTATTTTTCAGAAAAGGAATATCCCGGCAGAATTTTATTATCAGGTATTAAATGCTTGAAAATTGAAAATATTAAATAAGATAAATGTACCTTTGGAATTAAGTTAAACTTATTAGAATAATGAAAGAAGAAGTAATTCAATTAAAAAATATTTCACGATTTTTCCAGGTAGGTACCGAAACCGTTAAAGCTTTGGTTGACGTGACACTTAATATATACCGTAATGAATTCGTTGCTCTAATGGGGCCATCCGGTTCAGGTAAATCAACCATGATGAATTTATTGGGTTGCCTTGACACGCCAACCAGCGGTTCGTACTTTTTAAACGGGATAGATGTAAGTAAAATGAGCGACAATGAACTGGCTGACATCCGGAATAAGGAAATTGGTTTTATCTTTCAAACCTTTAATTTATTACCACGCTCCACAGCATTGGATAATGTAACCCTTCCCCTGATCTATGCCGGCATTTCAAAACAGCAACGTATTCAAATTGCTACAGAAACCTTGCAGCAGGTTCAACTGGCAGACAGGATGAACCATAAACCCAATGAACTTTCGGGAGGTCAAAGACAGCGGGTAGCCATTGCACGTGCGCTCGTGAATAAACCTTCTATCGTGCTTGCCGATGAACCCACCGGGAACCTCGACTCAAAAACTTCCGTCGAGATCATTGGCTTGCTGGAAGAAATTCACCGCATGGGTAATACCATCATCATTGTCACACACGAAGAAGATATTGCCATGCATGCCCACCGGGTTATCCGGATGATGGACGGGCGCATTGAATCGGATGAGATGAACAAAAATATTGTCACCGTAAATCAAAAAATAATGGTATAATCAATAAGAGCAGGAATTAATAATGGCAAGAATTTATACGAAAACAGGAGATACAGGTAAAACTGCACTGATAGGCGGCACCCGCGTACCCAAATATGACGAACGTATTGAAGCCTATGGAACAGTTGATGAGCTGAAATCGTGGGTTGGATTGATACATGATAAAATAAGTGACAATCGCCAGAAAGAGATTTTAATTGAAATCCAGGATCGATTATTTACGGCAGAGTCATTACTTGCCCAGGATGGTTCTGAATCTACCAGATTGTTACCTGAGCTAAAAGAAGCTGATATTGAATACATTGAAAATGAAATTGACTTTATAAATGAGACCCTGCCACCCATAAAATCATTTGTACTTCCCGGAGGACATGAGCTCATTTCGTTTACTCATATTACCAGAACCGTATGCCGCAGGGCGGAGCGAATCATCATAAAACTCAGTGAAACGCATCCCGTTAACCCGCTTATTATTAAATACATCAACCGGCTATCTGATTACTTTTTTGTACTTGCCCGAAAACTTACCATCGATTTGGACGCCGAAGAAACCACATGGAAACCCCGGATTTAAAGGGTTTCAGAATTATTTCTTTTTTTTCTCGAAGGAATCAAAAAAAAATTACTTTTGCAAAAAATACAAAATAAATTGAGCTATGTATTGGACGTTAGAATTAGCTTCTAAACTTGAAGATGCGCCCTGGCCTGCAACGAAAGAAGAACTCATTGAGTGGTGTATTCGTACAGGAAGACAACCTGAAGTCGTAGAGAATTTGATGGAAATTGAAGATGAGGGAGAGGTTTACGAGCGTATTGAAGATTTATGGCCCGATTATCCGACAAAAGAGGATTTTTTCTTTAATGAAGACGAGTACTAAAGGCGCAAAACGACAGAACAGGAGCTGCCATATGTGGCAGCTTTTTTTATGCCCCGACCTGAAATAAACTAAAATTCACATGGCCATATTTGCGATGTTCCTGAAAACAGATTTGAGCTGACAGATCAATTGT
>PKSW01000238.1 GCA_002869465.1 Marinilabiliales bacterium | reverse complement strand
CATTCGACACCACTTATTTAATTGATACAGAAAATACAGCTACAACTCAGTTATATTCTTCTAAGAAGAATGTAAGCATTCATGTTTGGCAGGAAACAGGATTGCATAAATATAATTACGTGCAAATTTATATACCGCCTGACAGAACTACGGTAGCCATAGAACCCATGACATCAATTGCAGATGCATTCAACCATGGAGAAGGTCTTATCATTTTAAAACCTGGTGATGTTTATATAAATAATTGCGGAGTTTATTTAAGTTAGAAATTATGACAGTTGCATATGATTAAAGAAATAAAAGCAAAACATATCGAACTATTTCGTGATCAACCCCTTTTAATCAGGGCTCCGGGAAGAATTAATCTGATTGGTGAACATACTGATTATAATGAAGGATTTGTGTTACCGGCAGCTATTGATAAAGAAGCTGTATTTGCGATCCAATTTAATAAACTGAGTACATTCCGCTTTTATGCTTTCGATTTAGAACAATATTTTGAAACAGAGCAAATTAAACCAGCTCCAAAAGAATTTCACTGGGCAAATTATTTATTAGGTGTGCTGGCTCAGTTTGAAAAACAGGGGACTCAAATTAAGGGCGTCGATTGTGTTTTTGGAAGCAATATTCCCATCGGTGCAGGACTCTCTTCTTCTGCAGCAATCGAATGTGGATTTGCCATTGGATTAAATGAGATTCTTCAAACCGGATTCTCTGATTTTAAACTTGTTCAGATGGCTCAAAAAGCCGAACATGAATATGCAGGTGTTTTATGCGGCATTATGGATCAATATGCTTCTGTTTTCGGCAAAAAAAATCACGTCATTAAACTTGATTGCAGATCGAACACACATCAATATTTCCCATTTGGAATGAAAAATTATGTGATTGCACTGGCAGATACCAAAGTGAAACACGATTTGGCATCATCAGCATACAATCAAAGAAGAATTGAGTGTGAAAATGGTGTGCAGTTTTTAAAGAATAAGGGACATAAAATAAACGCACTCAGAGACGTGAGCCAGGAGCTTATTGAAAGCTATAAATACAAATTAGATCCTGCAGTTTACAAAAGATGCCATTATATAATTAAAGAAAATAAAAGGGTGCAGAATGCTTGCATAGCTTTGGAAAAGAATGATTTTAATAAATTTGGAATCTTAATGTACGATTCTCATAATGGATTAAAAAATGAATATGAAGTGAGTTGTAATGAGCTTGATTTGCTGGTGGATTTGACTAAAAATATGGATTATGTATATGGCTCAAGGATGATGGGTGGTGGTTTTGGAGGTTGTACCATTAACCTTATTCGTAAAGGAGAAGAATTGCGATTTAAGGATTTAGTAACCAAAGAATATTTATATGAAACAGGCATCTCTCCAAATGTCTATTTCGTAAAAATCAGTGATGGAGGAAACATTTTAAGAAAATAGCGATAAAATAAATTAGTATTCATAACCCCAACTATGGAATCAAACTTTGCATTTCTTGATTATTTAGTATTTGCCCTGTATGCCATCACCATATTAAGTGTAGGATTATGGGTTTCCCGTGGAAAAAAAGGCGTAAAAAAAACAGCTCAGGATTATTTTCTGGCGAGTAAATCATTGCCATGGTGGGCTATTGGCGCCTCATTGATAGCTGCCAACATTTCTGCCGAGCAGATGATAGGCATGTCGGGATCGGGCATGGCCATAGGATTAGCTATTGCCTCCTATGAATGGATGGCCGCTTTAACCTTAATTATTGTTGGAAAATATTTCCTCCCTATATTTATTGAAAAGGGGTTATACACCATCCCGGAGTTTATTGAAAAAAGATTTAGCACAAATCTCAAAACAATTCTGGCTGTTTTCTGGATCGCATTGTTCATATTCGTTAATCTAACTTCCGTGCTGTTTCTCGGAGGAAAAGCCATTGATACAATACTTGGCAATGGAGACGGAAGTATGATATTCCCAACCATCATTGCATTGGCGTTATTTGCTGCAGCCTATTCACTTTATGGAGGTCTTGCTGCCGTTGCCTGGACGGATGTGATTCAGGTAACGCTTCTAGTCGTTGGAGGATTGATCACCTCGATCATCGCTCTTGATCATGTGACACCAGACGGAGGTGTTTTCGCCGGATTAAGCCATATATATGAAACAGCTGGTGACAAATTTCATATGATCCTCAAAAAGGACAATCCTGAATTTATGAATTTACCGGGAATTGCCGTTTTAATCGGGGGGATGTGGGTGGCAAATCTTTATTATTGGGGATTTAATCAATACATTATCCAGCGCACCCTAGCCGCAAAAAGTTTAAAAGAGTCGCAAAGAGGCATCATTTTCGCCGCTTTCTTAAAATTGATCATTCCCCTCATTGTTGTTATTCCGGGAATCATTGCATACGTAATGTTTACCGAGCCAGAAGGTGTTGCGGTTATTGATGGTGTAAATGATGCGTTCGTAAAAACAGGAGGCGGCATCAATTATGATAAAGCATATCCCTGGCTTATTGCCTCGTTTATACCAGCTGGAATAAAAGGACTTGTTGTGGCAGCGCTCGCTGCTGCTATTGTTTCTTCCCTGGCATCTATGGTAAATTCAACATCCACTATTTTTACAATGGATATTTATAAACCGTATCTGGCTAAAAAGGATGGAAAAGACAGAGATGTATTTATAGGCAGAATATCAGGAGCTGTAGCATTACTTATTGCTGTTTTTGTGGCACCCATGCTTGGAAATATCGACCAGGCATTTCAATACATTCAGGAATACACTGGACTGGTAAGCCCTGGGATACTGGCGGTTTTCTTGCTGGGCTTATTCTATAAAAAGACAAACAATAAAGGAGCCATTACAGGAATATTGGTTTCAATCCCTGTTGCCTTATTATTAAAAATACCAGCGCTGGAAATGCCCTGGATGGACCAAATGTTCTATACTTGTCTGATCACTATGGCTGTTATTGTAATGGTAAGTTTGACAACTGGCAAAGATGTTGATGACCCAAAAGGAATTAATTTCACCGGTGCTCTGTTTAAAACTGGTCCCGTATTCAATATCGCGGCTTATGCCATCTGTATTATTCTGGTTGTATTATATGCGGTTTTTTGGTAAGTACTATTCATTTTACAAATACAGCGATCAGCCATTTTATTACCATGAAAATTGTTTTATCTAAACGATATTCTATTCAAGAAGATTTATATTCAGAAGCCGAAAATTAAAAAAACCACCTGCATTTATATCTATGTAAATGACTGATAATTAAGTGATCCCGCCGGGATTCGAACCCAGATCATAAGAACCGGAATCTTACATTCTATCCATTGAACTACGGGACCTGATTGGTTAATGGT
>PKSW01000371.1 GCA_002869465.1 Marinilabiliales bacterium | reverse complement strand
ATTTGGCGATGGTTCAGGTATATGGAAATCCACTGATGGTGGCGATACCTGGGAAGAAATGACCAATGGCGTGCCTACAGGAAGTAATGTAGGCAGAATAGGCCTTGCCATCGCAAAATCAAATCCCGATGTATTATATGCAATTTACGATCTGCCAAATTACGAAGTAAATGTTTTCAGAACCGATGATGGTGGTTTCAGCTGGAATCAAACAAATGACAATGCATTGTATGGTATGAACAGTTCTTTTGGATGGTATTTCGGACAGATCAGGGTAGACCCGGAGAATGAAAACCGTGTATATGTTTTTGGTGTAGAAATGTACCGGTCAGATAATGGCGGAGAATCATGGATTGTTCTTGCTGATTATGGAAATACATATGAAATTCATGTTGATCACCATGCCATGTATATTGATGAAAATACCGGGAGAATTTTTGAAGGAAACGACGGAGGTTTGTATATAAGTGATAATTATGGAGAAGACTGGCAAAAATTAAATAAGCTGGGAATTACACAGTTTTACGATATAGAAATTGATTACCTGTTACCCCACAGGTTATACGGTGGAACACAGGATAACAACACGGTGCGTTCTTTGACCGGAGCAACAGATAGTTGGCAGGCCATTCTGGGTGGTGATGGTTTTTACAGCCTTGTGGATTATACAAACAGTAACATTATATATGCAGAATCGCAATATGGTGGTTTAGCAAAATCTACGAATGGCGGAGGGAGTTTTAATTATATAGCAGGACAAATGGAGAATGATCGCATCAATTGGTCAGCGCCATTGATCATGCACCCTGAAGATCCCGAAACATTGTATTTTGGGACGCACAGGGTGTGGAAAACAATCAATGGAGGCTCCTTCTGGACAGCGGTTTCAGGTGATTTGACACAAGGTGGATCGGGAGGCTTTCATACCCTCACAACCCTTGCTATATCGTCCATAAATCCTGCTATAGTGTTAGCTGGATCTGCTGATGGAAGGGTGCACATTTCCACCACCAATGGACTGGTTTGGACAGATATAACAGAAGGATTACCGGTGCGCTGGATCACGCGTGTTGAAACTGACCCCTTTGATGAAAATACCATATATGCAACTGTTTCCGGTTTCAGATGGGATGAACCCCAACCGCATGTTTTCAAATCAACTGATCTGGGAGAGAACTGGACTAGCATTTCCGGCAATTTGCCAGACCTTCCGGTGAACAACCTGAAAATCGATCCTGAGAACGAAGGATTTATGTTTGTAGGGACAGATGCAGGTGTGTATTATACGGAAGATGGCGGAGATTACTGGGAAAATATTATGAGCAACCTGCCGAATGTGCCGGTTACTGCCATGAAAATTCATAATCCCACACGTAAGTTGGTGATAGGAACCTACGGAATTTCGGCTTATAGCCTGAACCTGGATTACCTGGTTAGCGCTGAGGAAAATTCATTTGAAGCATCTGCTGGACTTATCTGTTATCCAAATCCGGCAAGTGCCCGTAACGGAAATATTTCCATGGAGTTCAAAGGTATGTTTACGGAAAATAGCCGTATTGAGATTACTGATATTTCTGGTAGAAAAGTGAAGATGTTGCATCTTCCTGTGGGTAACAACAAAGTCATATGGGATGCCACAAACTATAATGGCGCAAAAGTACCGCCGGGCATGTATATCGCCAGTATGCAATTACATAAAGAAATACATTCTGTAAAGATTCAAATAACTGACTAATAAAAAAGCTGCCTTTATGCAGCTTTTAAATTTTATATTAAATGATCGGGTATTTTTTAAATATTTCCGATGAGCGCATTAAAATATCGACATATTGTGCCCTTCTGTAGGCAAAAGGATCTTTGATGTTCTTTTTGGATAATTTACCCCTGAACTCGTCCAGACTTTCATACTGGTTATTCGCCATCCATATTTCCATATCATCCAGCATTTTGGTGATCTGTTTTGGCCCGTGTTTGTAAATAGCACTTACCACTTCAACGGCATTGGCCCCGGCAAGTATCATTTTCACCACGTCTTCGCCTGTAAATAATCCCCGGTTGGCACAAATATCGGCGTTTATTTCATCATACAATATGCCAACATACCTGAGTGGTAACCTGCTGTCAAACTCGGAGCTGAGGTTATATGGGTAAAACATTTCCTGCGTATTCACATTGATATCGGGCTGGAAAAGCTTGTTAAATAAAACCAGTCCATCCACGCCTTTTTTGTCCATTTCATTAAACGTGTATAATGGATTCGTATAAAACGGGCTCAGTTTTACACTCACCGGAATTTTAACATGTTTTTTAACGCCTTCTATAATGTCGAGTTCCTCGTTCAAAATAGAGCGACCTTCCATTTCAAATTCCTTCGGGTTGTTATACAGGTTTAGTTCAAGGGCATCGGCACCGGCATCTTCCAGTTTTTTAGCATATTCGTTCCAGGTGTCGAACTGCACCGCATTCAGGCTTGCAATTAACGGAATACTCAACGCCTTTTTTGCATCTCTGAAATGCATTAAAAATTCCTCAGGTCCTGCTTCATAAATATCACTCGGGAAAAGGGATGTCATTTCACCATATCGTTCATCGTAACCGGTCATTTGTTCATCCAGTTTATAATTCTCCAACTGGATTTGTTCTTCAAACAACGATTTGTAAACAATGGCGGCAGCGCCTGCGTTTTCAAGTTCCTTTAGCATCCCAATATTGGTCACCAGATTACTGGCACCTACAATGATCGGATTTTTTAATTCTAAGCCAAGATATTTTGTTTTCAGGTCCATATGATTATTCTTTTTTTGTTTGCAATCGTTTGAGGGGTAAAATTAGCACAAAAAAACCTTAAAAGAACAGTATGATAATCTAAATTCGTTTTAAATTATTCAGACCGCGATAATTGTCTTAAAATTCGGTTTAAAAGACATCTGAAATGAGTATTTTCGCTAAAATTTTTGAAAATTATAATCAAGCTTTTCTAAAAGAAAAAAATATGAATAAAAAGAAAAGATTTATCACTTGTGACGGTAACTATGCGGCAGCTCATGTAGCCTATATGTTTAGTGAACTGGCCGCCATATATCCTATTACACCTTCTTCAACTATGGCCGAGTATGTTGATGAATGGGCAGCTTATGGAAGGAAAAATATTTTTAATGAAACAGTAAGTGTAGCCGAAATGCAATCAGAAGGCGGTGCCGCGGGCGCGGTGCATGGCTCTTTGCAGTCGGGCGTATTAACCACTACTTTCACAGCGTCACAGGGATTGCTGTTAATGATTCCGAATATGTATAAAATCGCAGGCGAACTTTTACCGGCAGTTTTCCATGTAAGTGCCCGGAGCCTTGCAGCGCAGGCGCTATCCATTTTTGGTGATCATAGTGACGTAATGAGTGCGCGTCAAACAGGATTTGCCATATTGGCAACCGGCAGTGTGCAGGAAATTATGGACATTGCCCCGATTGCACACTTTGTAAGTTTACGCACTAGAATTCCGTTTTTACATATGTTTGACGGGTTCCGTACGTCACATGAAATTCAAAAAGTAGAATATTTTGAGCATGAAGATTTAAATCATTTATTCCCATGGGAAGATGTTCAGAAATTCAGAGATAATGCGTTGAATCCTGAGCATCCTGTAACACGCGGAACCGCTCAAAATCCTGATATTTATTTTCAAGCACGTGAAGCTTCCAATCGCTTTTATGATCCGATTCCTGACCTCGTGGAATAGTATATGCAGGAAATTAAAAAATTAACCGGTCGTGAATACCATCCATTTACATATCATGGTGCCGAAGATGCTGAACATGTGGTGATTGCTATGGGCTCTTCTACAGAAACCATCCGCGAAACCATTGATCACCTGGTCAGCAAAGGTGAAAAGGTTGGGATGATCGCTGTGCATTTGTACCGTCCGTTCTCAGAAAAATATTTATTAAGGGTGATGCCAAAAACTGTGAAAAAGATCGCAGTTCTCGACAGGACAAAAGAACCGGGTGCCAATGGAGAACCACTTTATCTGGACATTAAAGAAATTTTCTATAATAAGAAAAATGCACCAGAAGTATATGGTGGCAGGTACGGACTCAGCTCAAAAGATACGACACCGGCGCAAATCATGTCAGTGTTTGAAAACCTCAAACTTACTGAACCTAAGAATGGTTTTACGGTAGGTATTGTGGATGATGTAACTTTCAAATCATTACCATTATTGCCTGAAGTAAGTATTACACCCAAAGGTACTTACGAAGCTAAATTTTATGGCCTCGGTGCTGACGGAACTGTTGGAGCGAACAAAAACTCCATCAAAATTATTGGAGAAGCAACTGATAAATATGCACAGGCCTATTTTGCTTACGATTCCAAAAAATCAGGAGGTATCACCACATCGCACCTGCGTTTTGGCGATCACCCCATTCGCTCCACTTATTTAGTAAATACACCTGACTTTGTGGCCTGCCATGTACCCGCCTATCTAAATAAATATGATATGCTGAAAGGCATGAAAAAGGGTGGAACTTTCTTATTGAACAGTATTTGGGATGAAGAAGAAACGAATAATCGTCTGCCTGATCATATGAAAAAATTCATGGCGGAAAACGATATTAGATTCTTTATTATCAATGCGACTAAAATTGCGTCTGATATTGGACTGGGAAGCAGAACCAATACCATTATGCAAGCGGCCTTCTTTAAAGTGGCGGAGATTATTCCTTATGAAGAAGCTGAAACGCTGATGAAATCATTCATCAAAAAAACATACGGAAGGAAAGGTGACGAGATTGTCCGGATGAATTTTGCTTCTGTTGACAGGGGTGCAGAAGTGATTGAGATGAAAATACCCAAAGAATGGGCAAAAATAGAACTGAAGAAAGAAGCAGATCCATATGCAGATATGCCTGATTTTGTCCGCAATGTGATGAAACCTATAGAACACCTGAAAGGTGATGATCTGCCGGTAAGTGCATTTCTTGGTCGCGAAGATGGTTCATTTCCTCCAGGAACGGCTGCTTTTGAGAAAAGAGGTATTGCCGTAAATGTGCCTGAGTGGCTGCCTGAAAATTGTATCCAATGTAATCAATGTGCATTTGTTTGTCCGCACGCTGTTATACGGCCATTCTTAATTGATGAGGAAGAGGCCAAACAGGTTCCTGATGATGTTGTATTACTCGATACCAAAGGAAAACTGGCTCCGCATAAATTCCGCATCCAGGTGAGTGTGCTCGACTGTACGGGTTGTGGTAGTTGTGCTGACGTTTGCCCTTCCAAAGAAAAATCGCTGGTTATGGTTCCGTTGGAAGAACAAATGCATGAAGACGCCAATTGGGATTTCTTAATAAATAATATTTCTCCTAAAGACCATGTGGTCGATAAGTTCGCTAATTTTAAAAACAGCCAGTTTGCGCAAAGCTTGTTTGAATTTTCTGGAGCTTGCGCCGGATGCGGAGAAACACCTTATATTCAACTTATCACACAACTATATGGTGACCGCATGATGATTGCAAATGCCACCGGATGTTCATCTATTTATGGCGGATCAGCGCCATCAACTCCCTATACAACCAATGCTGAAGGCAAAGGACCAGCATGGGCAAATTCCTTGTTTGAAGACAATGCCGAATATGGCTATGGTATGGCTATTGGCGTGAGGAAAATGCGCGAACGTATTGAGATTCTGATGAAAGAGGCAATGAAAAACAAGATTGATGCTGATAGAAAAGAAGCGTTTGAAGGATGGCTCGAAGCCATGAACAATGGAGAAGCTTCAAAGATAGCATCAGCTAAAGTTTCGGAAGTGCTCAAAGGAAAAAAAGATGACCTTGCCAAGCAACTGATGAAACTGGAACAGTATTTCATCAAGAAATCAGTTTGGTCATTTGGAGGCGACGGCTGGGCTTATGATATCGGATACGGTGGACTTGATCATGTGTTGGCCTCTGGCGAAGACATCAACATACTTGTAATGGACACAGAAGTATATTCCAATACAGGTGGCCAAGCATCAAAGGCTAGTCCTACAGGGGCAGTGGCTAAATTTGCGACTTCCGGTAAGGTGGTGCGTAAAAAAGACCTGGGTGCTATTTTTATGACCTACGGTTATATATATGTGGCACAGGTGGCCATGGGCGCCAATATGAACCAGTATTTTAAAGCACTGAAGGAAGCTGAGGCATTCCCCGGTCCATCCTTGATCATTGCTTATTCACCATGTATTGCGCATGGTTTGCGTAACACCATGGCTGAATCACAAGCAGAAGAGAAATTTGCTGTCGAATCGGGTTATTGGTCATTGTTCCGTTTCAATCCGTTGCTTGAGAATGAAGGGAAAAATCCATTCCAACTCGATTCAAAAGAACCTGACTGGAACAAATTCGAGCAATTCCGTGATATGGAAGTTCGATTTTTATCGTTGAAAAAAACGTTCCCTGAAAGGGCAAAAGAACTTGGAGCCTTGGCTATCAAGAATGCAAAATGGCGGTATGAGTTTTATAAGCGTCATGCTGCTATGGATTATTCATTAGTTGAATAAAACCCGGTGGGCCCAACATAAAAAAGTCGCTCGAAAGAGCGGCTTTTGGTTTTTTATTAAAGAGGTCGTTATTTATCTCAACCACAAGAAGCAAAAGTTTTTTATATTGTTTTTTTACAAATAATTAGAAATATTCCGATAACAAAGCTATTTAAATGTAGAACAAGTTTTATAATAAAAAAGTTCACTGTTGTATAATAGGCCTGCTTTAGATTATTTTTAAATTTGCAATTATGGAAATAAAAATTATCTCTTTAAGCTTAATCTTTTTCTCCATCATTATTACAGTATGGGGGATTTATATGATTCACATGTACCCGGGAAAAGTAGCTAAGCAACGAAAACACCCACAATTAAGGGCAATTGAAGTTACTGCTGTGATGGGCCTGATTATTTTTCCACTTTGGATATTGGCTTTAATTTGGGCACATTCCAATGCTATTGTTGGAAAATTATACAACAAGGGTGATTTTAGCTCAGATGAGCAGGAAGCAGATACGCCAGAGCCCCCGGTGGTTTCATCTGAGAAAAAAGCAAAAAAGGAAAAAACCAATAATACCGAATAAGCATGGAACTCATCATAACAATTGCCTATTATTTTCTGGTCAGGTTGATTTTTTTCGATTATCATTTGCTCAAATTCACTATGTTCTGGCAATTTGTGGTTTTTGGAGTTTACGGATTGGCAGCCCTGACCGAAATTGTTGGATTAGGCCAATATGCACCTTATACGGAAACCTGCTTCGTGCAAAGTTATGTGGTGCCAATGGCTCCTGAGTATGGAGGATACCTGAAGAAGGTGTATGTGGAGTCAAACGTGCCACTTAAAAAAGGTGATACCCTGTTCCAGATGGACCCAGCAGAATGGCAATACCGGGTTGACGAATATGAAGCCCAGCTTGCTGCTGCCGGGACTAATGTGGCTATTTTAAGCCAGCAGGTTGACGAAGCGCGCTCGCGGGTGAATGCTACAAAGGCCTCCCTGGAAACGGCAAAAGCTGAATATGAACAGATTTATGATGCGGCTCAAAAAAAAGCGGCTTCCCAAATGTCTGTTGAGCAATACTTAAAAAAAGTTGATGTGCTCAAGGCCCAGCTTAATGCAGATCAGGCAGCATTAAGGGCCAGCCAATTGGCATTCGAATCTGAAATTGACGGGCAGCCTACTGAAATTGCAGAAGCAGTGGCTAATCTTGAAAAAGCGAAATATAATCTGAAAGCCACAACTGTGGTGGCTCCGTCCAATGGTTTTGTTTCCTATTTACAGGTTTTTCCTGGAAATTACATCCAGATTAAACAACCCATCATGACCTTTGTCAACACCGATGAAAAATGGATTATGACCCAAATAACTCAATTTGGGATAAACCATATCCAAAAAGGAGACACCGCCGAAATCGCATTAATGATGTATCCGGGAAAGATTTTTCATGGTGTTGTAGATGAGGTTTTTTGGAGTAACGGCAATGCGCAGGGACATATCAGTGGGCAACTACCCCGGGATCAGGAAATAATTCCCGGAACGAATTTTATGGTAAAGCTAAAAATAATCGAAGATGAAAAATATCCGATTCGTTTTGGCGCAAGCGGAATCGCTGCAATTTATACCCAAGATGCAGCGGACATACTTAAAGTATTGAGGCGCCTTGAAATTCAGGCGGAAAGCTTCTTGTTTTTTGTTTATAATCCGTTTGTTTAGGTTATTGTTATTCATGAATTAAAATGAAACTTATGCTATCCTGCTTTGGAAAAAAGTTCATGAATTGGTTCGACTTATCTGTTTTTGGATTTGTAGTTCTGCTTTTTGTTTCCAGTTGTAAGCCGGTTGGTCCCGACTATATTACACCTTCGCCTGAGTTGCCGGATGCCTGGTCACAGCAATTGCAATCGAATCTTGAAAACAATCCGGTTTCAAACCTCGAATCATGGTGGTTGGTGTTTAACGATACTGTTTTAAATGACATAATAACTGACGCAAAAAATAATAACGCCAATTTGCAAATTGCCTTTTCAAGGGTGCTCGAAGCCAGAGCCGATTATTCAGGTGTGAAAGGTGAAAAATTACCAAAATCTGCTGTATCAGTTGGTATTTCTGAATCTAAAATGAGTGACAACGGAACTTTTGCACAGGTAGCTCCTGCTGATGGGTTTAATCCACAAAGTCTTTTTTCGACAGGAGTAAATGCGACCTGGGAAATTGATGTGTTTGGACGAGTAAGGCGTTCAATTGAAGCATCGGGTTACAAATATGAGCAAACCATTGAAGACTATTATGATGTGATGGTTGTTCTGTTGGCTGATGTTGCGAAGAACTATATCGAATTAAGGGCATATCAGCAGATGATCCAAAATGCTATGCAGAATGATACTGCTCAAACCTATTCGCTCGAACTTACAAAGTTAAGATATGATTTTGGGCTTTGCTCGTATCTTGATGTTGCACAGGCACAATATAATTTAGCCGAGACAAAATCATCCATTCCTGAATTTCAAGTAAAGGAATATTTGGCTTTAGGGAGAATTGCCGTTTTACTGGGAAAATTTCGCGATAGCTTAAATCCTGAATTGCTGAACAAACATCCAATGCCCGTTCCTGACTCAATGGTTACGCTTGGAATTCCTGCAGATTTATTGCGTCAGCGGCCTGATATCAGGGCTAAAGAGCGCGCCATTGCCCAGGCAAATGCAAATATTGGTGTTGCCACTGCCGAGTTGTATCCAACTTTTTCGCTGTCAGGTTTTCTTGGATTTGGTTCCAAATCGGTTACCAATTTATTTACAATCCCGGGGCTGCAATGGGGAATAGCTCTTCCTGTGCAATGGGAAATATTCAATCGGAAACGGATAAGAGCAAATATTGCTATCCGCGAATACCAGGCTGAGCAATTACTTACTTCTTATGAAAATACTGTCCTTAAAGCTTATACCGAAGTTGATAATTCCATTTTTTCGTACAACAAGCAAGATTTTAAAAACAAATTTTTAAAAGAAGCTGTTGAAGCGAATAACGAGGCTGTTTCACTGGTTCACACTCAATACGAGAATGGCTTAACCGATTTTCAAAATGTGCTTGATACCGAACGCTCACTTTACCGTGTACAAAACAAGCTGGTTGAAGGCCAGTCGAAAAAACTAATCGACCTTGTTTCTATTTACCAGTCGCTGGGTGGTGGATGGCCAATAGTTCAGGATTCAATTCAAACAATGCCAAAATAATAATCCTTAGTTAAACTCTTAGTATAATTATTGTTTCGTTAAGTTTTTCGATGTTTTTCCGATATATTTTCCTACCAGCATGGCAATTATCATAGAAAGGTATAATTGGCCGGCAACACTAAAAAAGATGGCCAGAGAACGTGCCATCGAAGAAACCGGAGCTATATCGCCATAGCCGAGTGTTGTTAACGTAACAAAACTGAAATATATAAAATTGGAATGCTGAGGGAGCAAATCGCCGGGGAAATTAAAAGCAGCAGGATGGTATGCATAAACTGCTTTAAATAAAATGGATCCGGCTATTCCCAACAACAGGTAAACATTTATTGATTCTAGTAACTCAAGAATGCCAACATCATTGCTTTTAGCAACTTTAGTAATAAGTAAAACGATCACATAAATAAAGAAGATTGTTGACAAAATACCGGTAATTTCACTCAGATAGGTTAATTTGAAAATTTCAGCTAACCATGTAAGTATAACCAAAAATGCAGGGGCGTAGAAAAATTTAGCACCCCTTTTCCTGACTGTATAAATGGAGGCAATGTAAATAGCAGAAATTAAAGTAATATATGCAAATTTTGTATCTAGCCATTCCTCTGCAACACCAAGAATAAAAATATAAAATACACTCAGCGAAAAGAGTATAAGGTTATTTCTTTTATGACTGTTAAATTGACTGCTTTCTTCCATTTTAATTTAATTTGGCCAAAAATAAGGAAAGTAAAGTTAATTGGCTTCAAACAATGCCTGGTAAAAATTGGTTTTGTCTCTTATGCATGTATGGACCGCTTGAGCTAGGGACAGATAAAACCTGGAGATCGGGTGAAACCGAACTGGTCAATTAACAAAATAAAAAAACCACTTCGAAACGTGTTTTTTTATAGTTGTGTAAAAACCGGGATTTCCAACATAAAAAAAGCCGCTCGAAAGAGCGGCTTTTATTTTTTTGAGTTAACTAAATTACCTGGTTATCTCATCTTTATCCGTGATATTCTTCAAATTGTCAAAATCAGCATTGGCATTGAAATCGATCCACTCCTGGGGAGCCTCATCATCAGGAACAATGGCTTCTTCAGGACATTCGCTTTCGCAAGCTGAACAATCTGTACAATCATCAGGATTAATAACCAGCATATCATCTAATTCATAAAAGCAATCCGCAGGACATACTTCAACACAGTCCCCGTGTTTGTTGCCTTTACATGCTTCTAAAACTACTCTTGTCATATCGATAGAATTTTGATTTTTACAATGGGATAAAAGTATAAATAATTTATATATACAAGCGAAGATTAACAGTCATTTGCTAATTTATAATCAGTACGAACAACTATTTCCACCATTCATAATAGGCTAGTGGATTGCTGAGGCTTACTACCTGTCCGGGAACCGGTGTAATTAGATTGATATTTTTCTGATTTGAAGCCTCAGAAGCTCTTTCTACGGGATCGGTCCAGCTATGTAAACTTAGATTGAATCGTCCCCAGTGGATTGGCAATAGCAACTTGCCATCCAGATCGATATGGGCCTGAACAGTTTCTTCAGGCGTCATATGTATATATGGCCAGCCTTCATTATACTGGCCGCACTCAACCATGGTGAGATCGAACGGACCGTATTTTTCACCAATTTGTTTAAAATGTGGACCATAACCAGAATCACCAGTATGAATGATCGTATGTTTTTCTGATTTGATCACCCATCCGGCCCAAAGGGTTTTATTCCGGTCGGAAATGCCTCTTCCTGAAAAGTGGCGCATGGGCACACATGCAAATACTATCTCCTGATCAAAGCGGAATTCGTCCCACCATTCTGCTTCAAATATGTTTTCGGCTGGAATGCCCCATCTTTCCAAATGAGCCCCTAATCCGAGCGGCACATAAAATGGAATGGACAGGTTTTTTAATTTTAGAATGGTTTCATAATCCAGGTGGTCATAATGATCATGTGAAATAAGAATGGCATCGATTTCCGGTAAATCAGCTATGCTAAAATGAGGTGAATACGGAAAAGCTTTTGGGCCCATAAATGCAAAAGGGGAAGCGTGGTTGCTGAAAACCGGATCAATCAGAATATTTTTCCCCGCTATCTGCAGTAAAACTGTTGAATGGCCAAACCACGTCACGGAAACTTCATCCGGGCTTATATTGTTAGCACTGAACTTTATAGTTTTAATAACGGCATCGGGTTCCCTGTTTTCACCGCCCTTTATGAATTTGAGCATGGATTGCCAGAGGGATGTATTTTCTCCATACATGGGCGTATCAACCAGGTTCTGGAATTGACCATCTTTAAAATGTGGCGAACTTTTAATTCTTTCCAACCTGGCACCATCTGAACTGTTTCCAAATTGAGGCGCGAATTTAGGGACAATCATGGTGGCTGTGATTACAATAAATACTAATATAATAACTGCAACAAGCAGCCACTTGAGGAATTTTTTCATTCGATTTCAATGGCTTAATTCAAAAGTTTTTTGATGTCTTCTTCTAATTCTTCTGGTTTGGTAGATGGCCCGAATCGCTTGGCCGGGTTTCCTTCGGCATCAATCAGGAATTTGGTAAAATTCCATTTGATACGACCACCCAATGTTCCGGGTAAGGCATTTTTTAAAAATTTGAAAAGGGGATGTGCCTTCTTTCCATTTACGATTACTTTGTCGAACATTTGGAATGAAACTCCATAATTCAACAGGCAGGCCTCAATTTCTGATTTACCTCCGGGTTCCTGGTTGGCAAACTGGTTGCAGGGAAATCCCAGAATTACCAGTCCTTTGGTATGGTATTGCTCGTGCAACTTTTCCAGTCCTTCATATTGAGGTGTAAAACCGCATTTACTGGCGGTATTTACCACCAAAACCACCTTATTTTTATATTGCTCCATACTGATTTCATCGCCCTGAAGCGATGTTGCATGGAATGTATAGAATTCTTTGTTCATGATATTCATCTTTAAGCTTAGAAACATTCAGATATAATTATTGTTCAAGCGTTGTTTAATATTTCATCTGAATAGTAAGTGTAACTGTTGGCTGATCGAGTGAGAATTTGGCCTTTTCGTACTCAGGTGGTCCAGCCCTGAATATATTGTTCGATACCCCAACTCCTTCTTTGGGTTTGGGGTAGGGGAGTATGCGCATATCCATTTTCAGGTTGCCGTTCTCATCGTGGATCACTTCAATAGCATACTCGGAACCGAAAGGGATGTTTTCAAATATGATTTTCTGTCTTTCTTTTGAGGGAGATACTTTGATAATTTTATAATACTGGTCAGCTTCTAACCACGAATCTTCACTATTAAAAAGAAGAATTACCAGAACTCCTACCTCATCCAAATCAATATCTTGAATGGTCACTTCAATATTTCCTGTCTGAGCCATCTCCTGCGAGAAAATAGGATTAGCCATGAGAATCAGTGAAATGAAAATGTATTTCAGAAATCTGTGATCGATCATTCTACAATATATTACTCGGTTATTGGTTGTTTATTTCCCACCTGCAAAGCCACTCGCATAAATCTTCTCACTTCATCGTTGACATCATCTTTGTGCTTGAGCCGAATGTAATGCTGAAAGATTTTGCCACCCGGCGCTTCCCCTATGCGGTAAAAGCATAAATTATCGCGGTAAGCTTTGTTAAAAGTTAATGCGATATCTATAAAATCTTTTCCAACTCTTGCTATATAACCAAAACGAATCTTAGCAGCAAATGCAATACGCGACTTGGCCGGATGTAATACAAAGCCTCCTATCTTCTGATATTCCTGGATGAAATACTGGAATAGTTCAAGAACACTGTCCGACTTCCCATTGAAAAAACTGTCTACAGTCCTTTCGTTACATGAATGATTTTGGTTTTCATGCAGAAATTTCTGGCCACATTCGTGGCATGTCCACATATTGTCCATTTACTTTCCCTTTTTACTTGATTTCGCTTTGGGATTGTAATCAAGGGCCAGTTGAACCCATTCATTCAAATCATCATCCAAATCAATGGCATCCGGCTCCAAATATACCCAACCATTCATAGGTCTGCCGGTAAAATCCATGGGCCGGCAACCGGGTCTTGTAATGGAATCTTCATATAGGTCAGGATCAATACGGGCCATCATGTTGTTTTTAATGACACCCACACACATTTTATCACCTACCATAAATGCCAAACCGCCCATCATCTGCTTCTCGGAAAAACGGGCTTTTTTCTCTTTCAATGCGACACGAATGCGGTCGGCTAAGAAATCATCAAATGCCATTTTAAATTTAATTAGTATTATTAATCAGCTTTTATAATTGGGTTCTGTAGTTTCGGTTGTCCTCTTCTTGCACAATAGGGTAACATGAACTCAATATCCTCACCTGTATAGTGGGCCTCAACACAATCAGTAGGGTCACAACAAGTATGACATACTCTTTTTAATGCCCTGAAATCTTTGAGGTTAACTTCAGGTGACAAGAAACCTTCTTTCAGTGGCTCCTCATGCAATAAGTCAGTGCTTAGATATTTCTTATTGCTGTCAGGAAATACCGTAACCACAACATCATTACTTCCCATCTCATTTTGTATTTTTAAAGCACCAAGAAAATTAGCCCCGGAAGAAATACCCACGGCAAGTCCGAGTGATTGTGAGAGTTTCTGTGCCATTATGATGGCATCACCGTCATCAACACTTACAATTTTATCCAGTTGGTTAAGGTCGACAATTGATGGAATAAATTCATCAGAAATGCCTTGGATCCGATGTTTTCCTACTTTACATCCTGTAGACATGGTAGGCGAATTAGCAGGTTCTAACGGATGAATTTTAATGTTTTCATCCTGTTCTTTGAGGAATTTACAAACTCCCATAACCGTACCTCCTGTTCCTACACCTGCAACAAAAGCGCTTGGTTTTAAACGACGATAACGTAATTGCCACCATAATTCAGGACCAGTTGTTGTATAATGAGCATCAACATTATCATAATTAGTAAATTGACAGGGAAGAAATGTATTAGGATTCTTTTTCGCAAGATTTTCTGCCATACTGATACTTCCAAGGAATCCTCCCTCAGCTTTGCTTACTAATCTTATTTCAGCCCCTAAACTTCGAATCAGGTTTTTACGCTCATCACTCATCCAATCGGGCATGAAAATAGTAACCTGATGACCCATCGCTTTTCCAATGGCGGCTATTGAAATTCCTGTATTCCCACTAGTCGCCTCTATAAGTCTATCGCCAGCATGCAAAACTCCTTTTTCGTAAGCATTTTCTATGATATGAAATGCCATACGATCTTTGATACTTCCGGTCATATTGAGGTTTTCTGCTTTAGCGTAAATTGTTCTTTCCTCATTCTTATAAATAAAATTGATAGCAAGCAAAGGGGTGTTTCCAATTAGGCTTGATAATCCCAAGATGCGTTTTTCGATTGTATTCATTAATGAATAGATTTTTTACGAAGATAAGAATTGACTGAAATGGCAGAGAGAATGTAATAGACAAAAAAATCCCGGAAGATGGTTCTGCCGGGATTAAGTTCTTTAATGATGGTTTTTTATTCTACCGAAGCACTCATCTCTGGTATCAGTACAGAAACTTCATCTTCTGAAGAGATAACACAATCACGGTATTCTTCAATTAATTTCCACCAGCTGCCTTCACCATGAACTTCTTCATAGTCTTTTTTCATGCTATTATCTTCGTCCATAAAGGCCCATTTGCTAAATGATACTTCAATGGCTGCATCGCGTCCTTCTTTATTATCGAATTTATTCCAATAAACCGCGAAATTATGGTCGTATTTTTTTGCTTTATACACTTCTGCAATTTTCTCCAGCATAGCTGCAAAACGATAGCCTTCACCAGGTGCAATATCATAAACTGTCCATATAACCTTATCTCCAAATTTGAAGTCTTCGGGTTCATAGGATTTCTTTTCGTCTAATTTCCAGTATTCATTTGAAACAAGTTTAAAATACTTCATTACATTGCGCCAGTCTTCATCGTGTTCTTTACCGGAAGGGCGTGCATCATGGTCTGTAAAAGTAGCAGGTCCCATTACCCATACAAGAGTTCCTACTCTGCTTCCTGTATTGTTGGCCCATACGGACGCATGGTATTTTCCGTCGGGATGAAAATTTTTGTTGTGGTCGGCCATGGCCTTAGCAGCAGCTTCCATATCAGCACCTGGTAGCGCTTTTAAATATACAAGTTGCCACATTTTGTAATCAGTTTGACCAATGGTCATCATTATCGCTCCAACAAGTAAAGCGGTAAGCATTAGCGTTCTTTTCATGTGTTTGAATTTTAGTAAAAAATTGATAAGTGGGCCGAAAGTAAATAATTTGTTAATCCTTATTTATTAATTAACAAATACTTAACAAAAAGAATATAGAAAGATGAAGGAAAAGAACAAGCAGGCACCAAATGATAGGGTGGGAAACAGATGCTTCCTTTAGTCGGTTAACTTCGTAAAAAAAGGTAACAGCATTTTAAAGCTGTTACCCTTTTGTGCGATTTTTTAAAAATTAATCAATTGTAAAAGTATAGGGCAAACGAGCCTGTATACCTTCCATTTTACGAATACTTTGGTATTGGTCGTAATAGGTTCTGAAATCTCCTAATTCATTGCCGATCATCCGGGTTTTTACATCACCCATAATCTCTTTTATTAACTGTTCAACGAAATCTTCTTGTTTCGGGTATTCGGATAAACGATATTCTTCGCCCAGTTCAGCCTGTTCGGCGGCATAGGCAATGGCATCTTCAAGGCCGCCTAACTGGTCAACAAGTTTCAGTTCAAGTGCATCGGTGCCAAGCCAAACCCTGCCGCGGCCTACTTCGTTTACGTATGCCACATCAAGGTTACGTGTGGTAGCCACAAGATTTGTAAAATCTTCATAAATTTTTACAATCTGCTCGTTTATCTTGGCTTTCTGGAATTCGCTCATGGGTTTCATTACATCAATGAAATCTGCATTTTGGTTGGTCATCACCTCGTCGAAAGTAATTCCCAATTTGTTGTTAAATAATTCTTTGAAGTTGGGGATGATACCAAACACGCCTATTGAACCTGTAATGGTGGTAGGTTGTGCAAAAATATAATCTGCATTGGTGGAAATCCAGTAACCTCCTGAAGCAGCGAGATTGCCCATTGAAACAATGAATGGCTTATCAATACCAGCTAATTCAACCTCCCTTCGGATTTCTTCTGATGCCTGTGCATCGCCACCCGGTGAATTCACACGGAAAACAATGGCTTTAACG
This sequence comes from Marinilabiliales bacterium, assembly GCA_002869465.1. Lineage (GTDB taxonomy): Bacteria > Bacteroidota > Bacteroidia > Bacteroidales > F082 > UBA4459. Next base: position 4,404 of record PKSW01000371.1, on the reverse strand, counting down.
TTTTCATCTTTCCTGACTTTACGGATGGTAGCCGCCAGAGAGGCAGAACCAATTTCTCCCTGTCCGCCTTTGCCCTGAACAATGCTGCCTTCAGCATAAATTACTGCCACTTTATTTTTGGTCATTTTGCGTTCTTTTTTGCTCTTCGCATTGGTATATTTTCCAAAGCTTACGCTATTCACTTTCTCATCTTCATCACGCCCGGTTTTCTCTTTGAGTAAATCGATGAGTTCATCTCGGTACATAATTCCATCCACAAAATTATATTCAAGGGCTTTTTCGGCAGAGGTTAATTCCAGTTGGTCGGCGATTTGATTTAAATCGTCTATACTGATATCACGGCTGTTTGAAAGATCTACCAGCATTTGTCCCCATGCTGAATTTAATAAGGTTTCAAATTGTTCCCTGTTGGCTTCACTCATTTTTTCAAGTAACAGTGGTTCAACGGCACTCTTAAATTTATTATCGGGTCCGCGTAATACCTGCATATCAATTTCCAGCTTTTCAAGTAATCCCTTAAAAAACATTAATTGAGCATGTAAGCCTTTAAAAAGGATCATACCTTCGGGATTCATGTAAATTTCATCGGCCAGGCTAGCCAGGTAATATCCTTTCTGATCGTAATTATTCGCGTAGCTGATAATAAATTTTCCACTTTGTTTAAACTCCACCAGTTTATTTCGAATTTCTTCCAGGGTGGCCATGCCGGCAGGAACAGATTCCATATCCAGAAAAATGCCATCAATATTTGGGTCTTCAGATGCTTTTTCAAGATTTGTTAAAATGGTATTCAGCCCAACAGGCTTTTTACTTTCCATCGTGTTGAAATCGAAGTTTTCAAATGGATTTTCAGAACCGCGATCCTGAATAGGTGTTTTCCAGCTAATGAGCAATACACTGTTGGATTTTACTTCTACTTCTTTATCTTGCGTCATGGACACAATACCTGCTATCATTCCGACAAAGATCAATCCAATAACAAGTAAGGTGAGCAATGTGCCAAGAAAGGAGGCAAACATAAATTTAAAGAATTCTTTCATATCAATTTATTTTTATGGTGCTGATTATTCCATACAATATTAATAAAAATGCCATTGTGAATCCATTATAAACTTCATATTTATACCTTGACTTGAATTGAGGAGGTGTTTATTAGGTATAATGAAATTATGATTTTACCTGATTGTTGATTACTTTGAATTAATTCCTGTTTTTATAAAGAGGTGAAAGGATTGCATTTCTTAATTTTGTGTCAATCAAAAAAAATCCGTTGACAAAACTTAATAAAGCATACCTGTTGGCGGGCAGCAATATGGAGCCCAGGTTTGAACTGATCAAACAGGCAATATCTATGGTAGAAGATGAAGCAGGAAGGGTAATGCAATTGTCATCAGTTTATGAGAGTGAGGCGTGGGGATTTAGAGCGGATAAAAAATTTCTGAATCAACTCATTTTAGTTGAGACGCCTCTGTTGCCGCATGAGCTGCTGGCACGCATTTTAACTATCGAAGAAAAACTAGGTCGAAAACGAAACATGACTGAAAGATACCAGTCGAGGCTTATTGATATTGATATACTGTATTTTAATAATGCAATAATTGATCTGCCATTACTCACCATTCCCCATCCCCGATTACATGAACGGCGTTTTGCTATAGTACCCCTTGCAGAGATAGCTCCGCAATATGTTCATCCTTTGCTGAAAAAAACAAATTCAGAATTGCTTGCCTCCGTCGAAGACTCGCTGGGAGTGCATATTTTTAAAGAGAAGCAGAAAGATGAAATATAATTTTATAGCCATAGAAGGCAATATAGGGGCTGGCAAAACATCTTTGGCAAGTCGTATTGCTGAAGAATACAATGCCAAATTAATCCTTGAACAGTTTGAGGAAAATTCATTCCTTCCTAAATTTTATAAAGAACCTGATAAATATGCCTTTCCGCTGGAGATGTCATTTCTTGCTTCGCGATTCCAGCAATTAAAGGATCAGTTGGGGCCACAGGACCTGTTTAAGACTTTTACGATATCCGATTATTATATCATCAAATCTCTCATTTTCGCCAAGAAAACATTGCAGACGGATGAATATAAGTTATACACCCGCTTTTTTAACATCATTCATCAGCAACTACCTAAACCTGATCTTTTCGTGTTTCTACACGTCGAAACCATTAAATTACAGCAGAATATCAAGCAGAGAGGACGTCCTTATGAGCAGGAAATTGAAGATACTTACTTGGATAAAATTCAGGAGGGGTATTTTGAATTTATTAAACAAAGTAATATGCGGGTATTGGTTTTGGACACCAATAATATCGACTTTGTCAATAACGAAAAGGATTATCAGAAAGTTGTAAACGTTATTGATCAGGAGTATCCGCTGGGCATTCACAGAGTTACTTTTTAGATGTTAGTCCATAAAAAAACCCGATCCAAGCGGATCGGGTTTTTTTAATTAAATCAGTTTATTTTTATTGTGCGTTTACTAATGCCTGGAAAGCAGGATCAGTATAATATTTCAGGAATTCACGATCCAAGGCAGCCATAGAGGCTACATCCGGATCTGCTTTTATTGACTGTCCTAGATAATCAAGAGTCATTTCTTTATTATCCTGACGGGCAGCTGCTATAGCCAATAAATACAGAGTTTCAGCGTCTTTTGGTTCAACACATTTGAATGTATTTTCAGCTGCGCTGTAATCTTTATTCAATAATTGCGCTAAACCGAGGTTGAAATCGCATTTGGCATCACTTAAGTTTGAAACAGCTTCGCTGTAGTTACCTTCATAGATGTTTATCATACCCATATTGTAATCAACATCGCCACCTAAAGCTTTAGATTCGTTCAGGAATTCTTTGGCATCACCGTAGTCTCCAACCATCATCGCCAAAACAGCCATGTTGTTTAAAGTTTCAAATGATTCAGGATTTAGCTCATCAGATGCTTCAAGAAGAACTAATGCTTCATCAATATTTCCATCAGCCAATTCAACAGCAGCTAAATTGGTCATTGCTCTGTGGCATTTCGGATACAGTTCCAGTACATTTGAATAGATAACACGTTTTGTTTCCAAATCTTCAGTAAGGGTTGCTGCATAAAGTAATTCAGCTAATGTAAGTTCAGCAGGAGCTGTAACTGACATTTCAGCGATTTCTTCAGCAGGTCTCTTATATTCAAATGTGAAAACATTAATTTCAGCACGCCTTAAAGCAGGAAGAATATCTTTTTCCAATTCAGGATAAATGAGGATCATGTTTCTGATCTCTTCTTCTCTTTTTGACTGGTCAGCTGAATTGATCACATTGATGATAGCCGCTTTATCTTTAATATCAGAAGCTTCAACAGCCTGCATAAAGCCATTCCAGTCAGGACCATTGGCAGTCAGCATGATGTCGATTTCTTCAAATTGCTGATCTTCAATAAAATCATTCTCTTTAGCAGCTTGTGTAAGCTTTTTCATTACATGTTTCTCGGCTGTTTCTGCTCTGTGTTCTGATAATCCCTGGTTAAATGTTTCTTCACCTTCAGGAGAAGCCCAACCATTTATCGATACTTCCTTTAAATCCCAACCTTTCAAGATATCAGTGATATAATTTTGAAGGGCTACATTATTTTCTTCTTTTTTGTTTAAAGGTAAATTCTTATCAAAGTTGAATTTATTTTTAGGGAAGTACATGGTAGCTTCCTGTAAAACTACTGTTTCCAGTTCGTAACCATCGGGTGCAAAATCAACAACTTCTGTATGCTTCATAAATTTTGATGTGTGAATAACACCATCTGCTAATTTCCTTACAGGATCTACCTGCATGGCTTTTTTACCTTCTAACAGCGCATCACCGCATGATTCGTAAGCTTCACCATCGTTTAGGTAAACGACTGGTGCAACTACTAAATCTGAAACATTCATAGCAGCATCATAAGGAACCTGATCCGTGTAAGTGAACGTACCACCTTCACCCCAAGTGATCAATGTTCCGTCACCCATAACATTCTCTCCTTTGAAATTCATAGTTTTTAAAGGAAATTCTTGTCCATCGGCTGTTACCAGTACAGTGTTGAAGCACATGACTGCATTTTTGTCGAAATATTTTGGAGGGAATGTACCCGTAATGGTAACATCCACCATATCGCCTTTTTCTTCTAAAGGATCAGGTGTAGCTTGTAAAGTAACCAGGCCGAAGTTCTCAACCATTTTCTTTATTTTATTGCCACCTAATTTAAATTTGATACCGAGGTTAAAATGTGACCAAACATCATCATATACCTGCATGGCACCATGCTCAGCACCATCAACTAAATCATTGTTAACCCATACATAAGTATAATCAACATATAGATCAACCAACTCGCTGACCCTGAAATCAACATTAACGCCTCCCGGTACTGTTAAACTCATTGTTCT
>PKSW01000203.1 GCA_002869465.1 Marinilabiliales bacterium | reverse complement strand
TCGTCATGTGATCAAATCTATCAACAGCAGTGGGGCTATCACGCTCTCTATTGATATCCCATCAGGACTTTTTGCTGACACTAGCAGCACCGGCGAAATCATCCGGGCTGATTATACCTTGAGTTTTCAGATGCCGAAACTGGCTTTTTTTATGCCAGAAAATGACAAATACGTAGGTGACTGGCATATACTCGATATTGGCCTTCATCCCGATTACATCAATGATGTGAAGGTTAAAAATTATTTTCTTTTAAAACGAGACCTGCAACCTACCTTAAAAAAAAGAAACAAATTTGATCATAAAGGCAGTTATGGCCATGCCTTGATTATTGCCGGCAGTTACGGCAAGATGGGCGCTGCCATATTGGCTTCAAAGGCATGTCTTCGCTCGGGTGTTGGTTTGCTGCACACCCATATTCCGAAAGCCGGTTATGAGATTATGCAAACCTCTGTTCCTGAATGCATGCTGAGTATTGACAGGTACGACAATTACTTTTCAGAAGTACCTGATTTAAATATGTATTCGGCTGTTGGGATAGGGTCCGGATTGGGTATGGAAAAACAGTCACAGATGGCATTGAAACTTCTCATACAGAATTATCAAAACCCTATCGTATTTGATGCAGATGCTTTGAATATCCTGGCTGAAAATAAAACCTGGCTGTCCTTTATACCCAAAGGCAGCATTTTAACTCCCCACCCCAAAGAATTTGAACGACTGGTTGGCAAGTGGTCGGATGATTTCGAGAAAATGCAGATGCTCAGGGATTTCTGTTTTAAATATGGCATTTATGTAGTTTTGAAAGGTGCATATACATGCGCATGCACACCTGATGGCAATTGCTATTTTAATTCAACAGGAAACCCGGGAATGGGCACAGCGGGAAGTGGTGATGTCCTTACAGGCTTGATCACTGGATTACTGGCGCAAGGAAACACGCCCGGACAGGCAGCTACTTTGGGGGTATACTTGCATGGGTTGGCCGGTGACCTCGCAGTTAAAAAAACGGGGTACGAAGCAATGATCGCGGGCGATATTATTGAAAAATTCGGGAAAGCTTTCCGCAAGTTCAGTAATTAATTAACATAAAAAAAGAGGCTGTTCATTTTCTATAAACAGCCTCCAGAATAGCTGTGCTTTGACTTATATTTTTTCCGTTTCAACAATTTTTGCCAGCAGATCGGCATAAGCTACGATCATGAACTTTTTTGAATCAAATTCAAATTCAGTTCCCGAGTATTTCTTATAAAAAACAGTATCACCTACCACGATTCCAGAGTTTTCAATGTTGCCAATGGCCACTACTTTAGCGTATTGTGGCTTTTCCTTTGCAGAATCAGGAATGATGATGCCGGATGCGGTTCTTTGTTCGGTTTTGTCTTCGGTAACATCCAGTAAAACGTTCTCGTTCAAAGGTTGTAATTCTTTCATCTTTAATGTATTTATATGTAATTTATTTATTGAATTCCTAATAATTTATTGATCTTTACTTTGTCGAAACCAATAATCATCGTGCCATTAATATCCGTTTGAGGTACGCCCTGCTGGCCACTTTTTCTTACCATAGCTTCGGCAGCTTTCTGGTCTTTTGACACATCAACCTCCGAATAGCGGATACCATTATTCTTTAAGTGCGTTTTTAATGTGGTACACCAAGAGCATGTTGGTGTTGTATAAACAGTAACCCGTTTTTGTGGTTTCCCTTCTGCTTTCGATTTGGCCGTGAAAAGGGCATTTTCAAACAGGGATTTGTAATAATTATTGTCGTTGCAACCCTTAATGGATTTCTCAAATTCGCCTTCATTGAATACCAATAGTGACGGAGCCGAATCTATATGATAAACGGTATGGATATCCCTCACCTTATTCACATCGGCAGCCATTACTTGTATATCTTTAAGCTGGTTTGTTGCCTCTTCCATATTCTTATAACTACAATCGCTGGTTTCTGATCCCTTTTTAAAAAGCAACACATACGATTTCGCCTTTGCATCAAGCTTCTCCAGCATTTCTTTATGAGAGTTTATTTCCTGTAATGCCATTTCGTATTTTTTTGGAAGCTCATTTATCAAATCATATGCCACGGGTATGTTATGCTTTAAAGGTGACGTTTCGAAATGAATAGACTGACAAATTTTCATTCTGTTGATGATAAAAAAACCAGCCCTGACACTTTCTGTTTTATGCAAGTAGAGAGAAAGCGTTGTTTGATCAGGGCCGGCTGCGCAAAAGTAGCTAAATCCATCATAACAATTCTTTTACTGAGGTCCGGTATTTTAGATTGATTCCACGTTGATCATTCACCAACACCTCTTAAATTTGCCTATAATTAATCATCAATTTCGTTGCATATGAATAAGCAAAGTACGGCAGGAAATCGCGGGCCTGAAATAAAATCAGACTGTTATGCAGAACTGGAACTTCTGACCTACGGAGGCATTCAGATTGAACTTGAGAGCAAGGTAAAACCGCTCTACGGCGAATCCATTGAGCAACTTGCCAAAGATATGCTGGATGTTTTTGGTATTAAGAACGCCCGGCTAAAACTGGAAGATACCGGTGCCATAGAACTGGTCATCGCTGCCAGGATCGAAGCTGCTATCAAAAAAATAGTTGAAACGGAAAAGGAATATTTATTTCCATTCATCGACGATAATAAAAAGGCAACAGCAAAAGACCGGTTCCGGTTTTCGCGACTTTATTTACCCGGAAACAGCCCTAAACTGATGCTCAACGCGGGTATTCATCATCCCAACGGAATTATCCTTGATCTGGAAGATTCTGTAGCACCTGATAAAAAATTTGAAGCACGGTTCATGGTTCGTAACGCACTCCGATCCATAAATTTTTATGGAGCAGAGCGGATGGTTCGGATCAACCAGGGACAGAGAGGGTTGGAAGATCTCGATTTTATTATACCCCATTATGCTAACCTGATCCTCATTCCCAAAGCTGAAAGTGCTGAAGATATTTACAAGGTGAATGATGTGATCGAGCAGTTAAAAAAAGAACACAACATTGAGCAGCTCATCTGGTTGATGCCGATTATTGAAAGTGCCAAAGGTGTGATCAAAGCATATGAAATTGCTATGGCCGCCAAAAATGTTTCGTCCTTAGCCATTGGACTTGAAGACTATACAGCTGATTTAGGAACCCGAAGAACCAACCAGGGTGATGAATCATTCTTTGCACGAAGCATGGTGGTAAATGCAGCAAAAGCAGCCGGAATTCAGGCCATCGATTCTGTTTTTTCAGATGTGGCCGATATGGAAGCACTAGCAATGAACGTACAAACTTCCAAAGGGTTGGGTTTTGACGGAATGGGATGTATCCACCCCCGTCAGATCATAGTGATCCATGAAAACTTTGCACCTGATGCAACAGAAATT
>PKSW01000068.1 GCA_002869465.1 Marinilabiliales bacterium | reverse complement strand
TGGCATTTTCACGCCCGAAGAAGCAACTGTTGGATATAATGTGATCACATATACCTATGAGGATGAGAATGGATGTGTAAATTCAGCACAGGATTCCATTTATGTTGATCAATGTGTGGGTTTAAATAAAGTTAATGAAGAATTAGAATCAGTTCTGGTTTTTCCCAATCCAAATGCGGGTATTTTTACTGTTGAAAGCAGTAAAGAAGATATCCTTAAGATAGAGGTTTATGACCAAAATGGTAAACTTGTATTTTTAAATAATTCAAAAGCGAAATCTATCAGAATCTCGCTGGATTTAACTCCGGGAACTTATTATTTGAGAACATTTGTCAATAGTACCGATCATGATATGAGTATAATTACTAAAGAAATACTTATTAAATAATAATAGTAAAATGCATCTAAAATGTGAGAATTTTGACTGATCAATTTGACGCAAATACTCATATTTTGAATTTTAATTTTATAACTTTGATGCTTCAAACGAAATTAAGAAGATATAATTTACTTTAAAGTCAAAAAAAATTATTATGAAAAAGTTTTACAAAACATTGCTTGCTGTTACCTTCCTTCAATTATTAATACTATCTGCTACAAGCCAGGTTGTTGAATATCAGGATAGTTGGGGAAGTTCCGGAATTACTTTAAAATCACAAACTCAGTCTGAGATCACTGTAAATTATTCGATTACGAACTTTCTAATTGGTGATTTAAATTATAATAGAGAAACATTAAAGACATTAAATCTGCCTGGAGTTTTTCTTCCAAATGATGCAGGGGCCCCAAACTTGCCAGGACAAAGTAAATATATTGCCATACCTCAAGGAGCCGAAGCTATATTAACAATTGTTAAATCACGTACCGAAATTATTGAAAATTTTGAATTGGCACCAGCGCCAAATATTCCACTGGACACTGATAATAAACCGCTTGAATATATCAGAAACGAAGATATTTATTCAAAAGATGAGTTTTATCCTGAAAATCCGGTTAAACTATCTGAAAAAACAAGTATTCGTGGATTGGATGTAGTTATGTTGGGCATTACTCCTTTTCAATATAATCCTGTTACAAAGGAACTAGTTGTTTTAAGAGATATTGAAATAGCAATTTCGTTTGTTGGCGGTAATGGTCACTTTGGTGAAGATAGGTTAAGGAGTAAATGGTGGGATCCAATGGTTATGAAGTCGGTACTTAATCCGCAGCATCTCGCCGAAATTGATTATAGTAAACGGATCTCAAATTCAAGATCACTTGACTATGAATATCTTATTATTTCACCTGATGATCCAGATTTTCTTTCCTGGGCGGATTCGATTAAGCAATTCAGAACGTTGCAAGGCATTAGAACAGGAGTTGTTACCATATCGGAAATTGGTGGAAATACTGTTTCTGCTATTGAAAGCTATGTTGACAATGCTTATAATACCTGGGATATACCACCGGTGGCTGTTTTGCTTTTGGCGGATTATGGTACAGGGAGCAGTGGTATAATATCCCAATTTTATAATCACCCTGCAGGGTATCCTGATTTCGTTTCAGATATTAAATATTCAGATGTTAATGGCGATGATCTGCCGGATATCGTTTTTGCAAGAATGACAGCAAATAACGAAGCTCAGTTGGAAGTGATGGTGTCTAAATTCCTGGATTACGAAAGAAATCCTCCAACAGATGCGGATTTCTACAACCATCCGATTACAGCATTGGGGTGGCAGACCGAACGATGGTTTCAAATTTGCTCAGAAGTAGTAGGAGGTTACTTTAGCAATGCACTTGATAAAGATCCTGTAAGGATTAATGCCGTGTATGGTGGCAATCCGAATTCTGATCCCTGGTCAACAGCTACGAATACATCCGCAGTATTGAATTATTTTGGACCGAATGGGTTGGGATATATTCCTGCAACGCCTCAAGAGTTAGGCGGATTTTCAGGAGGAACAGCATCAGATGTTGTTAATGCTATAAATGATGGATCTTTTCTGCTTCAGCACAGAGACCATGGTTTTTATGGTGGATGGGGAGAACCTGATTTTACTTCATCAAACATTAATTCACTTACAAATACGGATAATAAATTACCATATATTTTCTCAATCAATTGCCAAACTGGAGCTTTTCACCGTTCCGCTGAATCATTCGCTGAAAAGTTTCACAGGCATACATATAATGGAGAGAACAGTGGGGCATTGGGAGTTCTGGCGGCAACGGAGGTGTCATATTCATTCGTGAATGACACGTATTTATGGGGTGTGATGGATAATATGTTTCCTGATTTTATGCCTGCGCAAAATGCCATGTTTCCTGTAAATTACACTATGCCCGCCTTTGGAAATGCAGCTGGCAAGCACTTTTTATTCAGCTCCAGTTGGCCATATAACACGGGAAATAAACTAATTACATATCGATTATTTCATCATCATGGTGATGCATTTCTTACACTGTACACAGAAGTTCCACAACATTTGGATGTTGATCATGAGGATGTGCTTTTTGCAGGAGCAACCAGTTTTACAGTCGATGTTAATGATGGAGCATTTATTGCCTTAACCCGGAACGGAGAAATATTAGCTACTGACGAAAGTAATGGTGCACCCTTGGATATTGAGATTCCGGCGCAAGTTCCGGGAAGTGAATTAATCTTAACCATCACCAAGCAGAATTATTTCAGGTATTCATCTGTAATTACTGTGGTTCCTGATGGTGTTTATGCGCAGTTTGTATGTGAAGATACAGATTTATGTGCAGGCAATGAGGCTATTTTCGTTGATCAGTCATTTGGCAGTAATACAAGCTGGGAATGGCAATTTGAGGGAGGTACACCGGCTACTTATAATGGTCAAACACCACCACCCATTATTTATGAAACCCCGGGTGTTTATGATGTTATTTTAACAGTTTCAGACGGTTTTGAAACAGATTCGAAAACGAGAACAGATTATATCACGGTTTTAAATAATGTATTTGCTGATTTTGATGCTGATATAACCACAGGATACTCACCGTTAACAATTCATTTTACTGACCTGTCAAGTAATGATGTTGAATCATGGGAATGGGATTTCGGTAATGGTGGTTTTTCCGGATTGCAGAACCCAACATACTCATACTACCAGGCAGGAACCTACACGGTAAGCCTTACTGTTGAAGGTAATGGTTGCGAAAATACAGAAACAAAAGTTGACTTTGTTGTTGTGGAAGTGACCGCCCCGGTTGTTGAGTTTTCAGCACAACCTTCTTCAGGAACAGTGCCATTGACAGTGAATTTCAGTGATGATTCAGAAGGAGACATTGAAACTTGGCATTGGGATTTTGGCGATGGACATACATCAGAAGAACGAAATCCTGAGCATACGTTTGTGGATGCTGATGATTATTCCATTACATTA
>PKSW01000008.1 GCA_002869465.1 Marinilabiliales bacterium | reverse complement strand
TATGATGCTGGCAATTTTACTCTTGAATGTATTTGCACCATTGATCGATCACTATGTGATTGAGGGAAACATAAAGAAAAGGCTTAAACGCCTGAAAACGGTAACTAGTTAATAAAATAAAATTATACCATTATGTATAGTAACGGATATATTTTCAGGTACGCTGCCATCATGGTAATTGTTGCTGCGGCATTATTATCAGCGGCTGCCATGCTCTTAAAACCATTTCAGGATCGTAACATGGCCATAGAAAAAATGGGTGGCATCCTGACTGCAGCTAAAATAAGTGGCGTTGAGAAAGAGGAAACAATTGCTAAATTCAATAAGTATGTTACCGATGCGATTGTAGTTGGCCAGGATGGCAAAATAATTGAGTCGCTTAACGAAGGTGAAAAAGAAGATGGGGCAGCTTTTAAACTCAACATGAAAGAGGAATTATATAAGAAATCGAAAGGAGAAAACTTTGAATTACCGGTTTATAAAGTAGATAATAATGGAGAAATCATTTACATTTTTCCAATGCTTGGTACTGGTCTTTGGGGGCCAATTTGGGGTAATATAGCACTGGCAGATGATTTAAATACTATCGTAGGAGTGACCTTTGGACATAAAGGAGAAACCCCTGGTTTAGGAGCCGAAATTACAACTCCTGAATTTACAGAACAGTTTATCGGTAAACAGATTTTTGATGCCAATAATAAGTTTACATCTATTATGGTTGTAAAAGGTGGCGCTAAAATATTACCGCAGAAACAACAAATTCATGGCGTGGATGCGATATCAGGCGGAACCATTACCAGCAATGGGGTAAACGATATGTTAAACAATGTATTAGAGAGTTATTTACCATATATCGAAAAACAGAAAAAAGATGAACGTTAAGAAAAAAGAACATGAACCACTGTTCTCGGCGAAAAACTTAAAGTTACTAAAAGATCCTTTAAGTATTAATAACCCAATAACTGTGCAGGTACTTGGAATTTGCTCAGCTCTTGCTGTAACTGCTAAATTGAAACCAGCCATAGTAATGTCTATCTCGGTGATGGTTGTTCTGGCAGCTTCCAATGTGGTTATTTCATTATTACGAAATGGTATTCCTCCTAGAATAAGGATTATTGTCCAATTGGTAGTAATTGCGACAATGGTTATCCTTGTGGATCAGGTTCTAAAAGCATTTGTATATGATATAAGTAAGCAGTTGTCTGTATTTGTCGGGCTGATTATTACAAACTGTATTATTATGGGACGCTTGGAAGCATTTGCGATGGGAAATAAACCCTGGCCTGCATTTCTGGATGGAATCGGAAATTCTTTAGGATATGGTATAATATTGATAATTGTTGCCTTTTTCAGAGAGTTGTTTGGTTCGGGGACGATTTTAGGGCTACAGATCGTACCAAAGGGATTTTATGATTTTGGATATGAGAACAATGGCCTCATGATTTTACCACCAATGGCTTTGATAACGGTTGGTGTTATTATTTGGGTTCAGAGGAATAGAAACAAGGAATTGATTGAGGAGCGTTAAAATAATTATAAGGTAAGATATTAGTTAAAAAGATAAAACATGTGTAGGAGCTTAAGTGAAAAAGGATATAACTAGTTTAATCGATGAAAAGAAAGCAATAAAATCAATTCTAAAGAAATAGTATCAAATATTATTTGAAAATAATACGATCATGCAAGAAATATTTAACATTTTTATAAAATCCATTTTTATTGACAACATGGTGTTTGCCTATTTTCTGGGCATGTGTTCTTATCTTGCTGTCTCTAAAACTGTTGATACTTCATTTGGTCTAGGCCTGGCAGTTACATTTGTTTTAGGAATTACTGTTCCAGTTGATTATCTGTTGAACGAGTATGTTTTGAAAGCCGGCGCACTTGCCTGGCTCGACCCTGAATTTGCGGATGTCGATTTAAGCTTCCTCAGTTTTATCTTGTTTATTGCCATTATTGCTTCAATGGTTCAGTTGGTTGAGATGGTTGTTGAGAAATTTTCTCCTGCATTATATGCTTCCCTTGGCATCTTTTTACCACTGATAGCTGTTAACTGTGCCATATTAGGTGGTTCACTATTTATGCAGGAAAGAGATTATCAAAGTCTGGCTCAGGCTACCTCATTCGGACTCGGTTCAGGTGTAGGTTTCTTCCTTGCCATTGTGGGTATTGCAGCCATTCGTGAAAAAATTCGTTATTCCAATGTGCCTCCGGCTTTGCGAAGATTAGGTATCACTTTCATCATAACAGGACTTATGGGTATTGCATTCATGAGTTTCCTCGGAATAAAATTGTAATCATAATTTAAAGTAAATAGAACATGACTTTGTTGCAAATAGGAATCGGTACAGTTGTTCTTACCAGTATTGTAATTTTTCTGGTTGTAACCCTTTTACTGGTGAGTATTCTACTTTTCGCCAGGAAAAAGTTGATGCCACAAGGCAAGGTTAAGATCAATATAAATCATGAAAAAGAGATTGAGACCGATCCGGGAAACACATTATTGTCAACACTTTCAGCCCAAAAGATTTTTGTCCCATCAGCTTGTGGTGGTGGCGGAACTTGTGCCATGTGCCGTGTTCAGGTAACCGAAGGTGGTGGTACCATCTTACCTACCGAAAAAGGATATTTCACAAGGAAAGAGCAAATGAACGATTGGCGACTGGCTTGCCAGGTGAAAGTTCGAAACGATATGGATATTGAAGTTCCACCAGAGATTTTCGGCATTAAAAAGTGGGAGTGTGAGGTGGTTTCGAATAGAAATGTGGCTACGTTCATTAAAGAATTTGTTGTGAAACTTCCTCAAGGTGAATCGCTCGATTTCAGATCAGGTGGTTATATCCAGATCGATGTGCCAAAAATTGAAGTGGACTTTAAAGACATGGATGTTGAAGAAGAATACAGGGATGAATGGGATAAATTTAATATGTGGGATCTGAAGATGAAGAATCCCGAGCCCATTTATCGTGCGTATTCTATGGCCAATCATCCTGCCGAAGGAAATATCATTATATTGAACATCAGGATTGCCACACCGCCATGGGACAGGAAGAAAAACGCCTTCATGAATGTAAATCCGGGGATTTGCTCCTCTTTTGTGTTTTCGCGTAAACCAGGTGACAAGGTGACCATTTCAGGACCTTATGGCGAATTTTTTATAAAAGATACCAAGCGCGAAATGATGTTCATAGGTGGTGGTGCCGGTATGGCCCCCATGCGCTCGCATATTTTCGATTTGTATGAAACCAAAAAAACTGACCGGAAATCTACTTTCTGGTACGGCGGACGTTCACTTCGTGAGCTTTTCTATATGGAGGATTTCGAAAAGATAGAAAAAGAGAACCCTGATACTTTCAAATTTGAAGTGGCCTTATCCGAACCCCTTGAAGAAGACAATTGGAAAGGATATACAGGAT
>PKSW01000218.1 GCA_002869465.1 Marinilabiliales bacterium | reverse complement strand
TCATATTCTTTAATGGCACTCAACATTTCTTTCCTGTTGTCTCTCCGGATTTTTATTCCGGATTTGGCATCTTTATTTCGAATTTCAATATAAAATCCATCTCTCAGTTTCTTCGGTCTGGTTGGAGGTCTTCCCATAATATCCGTGGCTTACAATCAATTTTTCACTAATGTACAAAATCATTTGGAAAATCAAACAATTAACAGCAATTATAACTTGTTTGATGCGTTTTTATTATACGGATCGCCATAATATCTTACAAATTCGTATTCTAATACGCGTATAGATGGTTTTTATAAAGAGCAGAGTTATCTAATTGTTTATATAGAACTGATACTACTCGAATCAAACTTCGCCCCGTTTTATTTTCAGAAGCGGGGAGGTTTTCCTGTTTTTAAAACCATGAATAGCAACATATAAAAATAAAATGGTTGAAGCGATAATAGCTGCATAAACAACATTTGTATTTAACTCCCATTGTTTCACGGCGATGGCCACCAGCGCCCAAACGCCCACGATGGCAGCTTCGCGCATATTTCGATAATAAATCAGCAGTATGTAAATGATGGTAGCCGTTATGATCATAATGATGGTCCAGGTGGTTTCTGATAAAAATCCTCCATCCCAGCCGATACTTACAAAGTAGGCAGCAAAATTGGCAACCGTCGCTACGGTGATCCAGCCCAGGTATATAGTAATAGGCCACCAAACAAAAGCAATGATACGCAATGGCGCATCCCATATTTCAAGCCGTAATTGAAATGTTAATACGATAAGGGAAATAAGCAATAGAAGCATTAAAAGTATGGAGATGCCCAGAAATGAATTCAACCAGGCATAAATCCATAAACCATTGGCTATGTTGGATAGGGCGAACCAAAAACCTGTTTTGGTCAGCTCACGATCAGGTTGTTTCTTCAGCCAGTTATACCATTGAAACCCGGTAAACGCAATTAATAACAAATAGATCAAACCCCAGATAGCAAAGGCATAACCTGCCGGCGTAAAAAGATTTTCATACATAGCGCTTACTTCACCAACGCTTAGTCCGCCTAAAGCACCGGTGCCTGAAAGGTAATTCATCGCCAGTGCAAAAATTAGTGTCAGGCTGTTCAGGATAAGGTATATGGTTTGTTTCATCGTATATGTGTTATTTTTTGAGAGAAATATACAAAAAAATGCACTCAGCCTAGTAACAAACTGATTTTTTAATTGGTTAAACAGGCAGCCCCGACCATGTATGCGCCTGTTCTCCTTTAGCCGGTTCAATCACCACTTCGAGGGCAGTTAATTTCGACATCCCGGATAGTGCATCAATGGCCTCAACTCCTGACCCTGCCAGGATGTTCACATTCACCCCTTTGGTTTTACTGGCCACACGCATTCCTTTAGCATCCTGGTGGCCCCAGCCATGCGGTATGGCAACGGTTCCGGGCATGAGTTCCGCCAATATCTTAACAGGAATCCTCAGTTTGCCATGCGTTGATGACACGTCTGCCAGATCACCCGCTTTTAATTTCAAATGTATGGCATCTTCAGGGTTCAGATATAAAAAGTTAGTATTTTCTGATCCCCGGATCATCCGGTCCGTATTGTGGGTCCATGAGTTTTGTGTTTGTACCGTCCTTTTGGTGATCATCTTAAAATGACCATTTGTGTTGCTTTCCGCATCAAAAAGCAATTGCAAACGGGCATTGGCTGCTTCCATCAACACTGCCGGTGCCAGGGCTACTTTTTTATCACTCGTGTGTACCCGTTTCCCCAGGAAATCATTTTCTTTATGATCAGCCCGCAACCAGCCGTTGGGGTTTTTAAGCAGTTTTTTAAAACCGGGCTGTCGGCATACTTTAAGCAACATATTCAGCATCGATTGCTGGGGTACGGCACGCTGTCCATTATCCAGTTTGTTGAATTTCATCAGGCTTTCAAAAAATACCTGTGCAGCTTTGGAGCCCCACAGCGGAAAACCGCTGGCTTTTGCCAGTTCTATATAAATGCTGGCTTCATCACGCTGTTCGCCCTGTGGCGGCACAACGGCTTTGGTGGCCTGCAAATAGGGTTTGGTTTGTAATCCCAGCATGAGTGGGAAAATAAATGGCAGGTCAGGTCGCTGGAAAGGGTCGGTACAGGGCAATACATAATCTGCTACGGCACAGGTTTCGTTGTGTTGAATATCGAGGCAAACCAGTAAATCCAGTTTTTCAAAAGCTGTTTTTAATTTTTCCGAATCAGCCATGGTGATCAGCGGATTGCCGCCCGTAACAAATAATGCCCTGACCTGCTTTTTCCCGGGTGTGAGAATTTCATCAGCCAGGATGCCACCGGGGAAGGCATCATTTACGGTTCCGAAACCACCTACCCGCGATTTCAGGTCTTTCATCAGCAGGCCTTTTTTAACACCGAATTTGATAAAGTCCATAATACCCCTACCTACAAGAGTGCCTCCTTTACGATCCAGGTTACCAGTAACAGCATTGATCACTTCCTGTATCCAGAAAGATAGGGAGCCCTGTCCGCCCATGTTCACACCCGTGGAAGAATAAAGTGCTGCACCGTCAGCAGACAAATAGGCGTCAACCAATTGTTTCAATATGTCAGATGAAATACCTGTCACCTTCTCAGTTACATCTGCCGGCCATTTGCTTGCTAGTTCGAGCACCTCCTCAAGTCCCGACATGTATTCCTGAACGTGGTCATATTTTATACCTTGCCTTAGCTGTACTTCATGCAAAAACGACAAATAGAAAAAGACATCGGAACCGGGTTTAATAAAAATATGCTCTCCGGCCACCTTGGCAGTTTCTGTTTCCCTCGGATCGACGACGATCACCCGTCCTCCGCGCTTTTTGATATCACGAATATGTTTTATGGGATTGGGAACCTGCAAAAATGACCATTTGGAGATCACTGGGTTGGCCCCCACGATGATCAAACATTCATTTCGCAACACATCCGGAAAGGGCTGGGTAAACGGGAAGCCATACATGTGGCGGGCAGTGGCGAATTTATTACTGCAATCCTGGGTAGCACTCGCGTACATACTGTTTGATCCAATGCCTTCTATAAATCCCTGTGCAAACACCGGGTGCAGCACGCCAAAACCGGCAGCCGTACCTACATACATGGCGATGGAATCTTTACTGAATTCATTCGTAATATCCTTTACCTGCTGACCTATTTCTTTAAGTGCCTGATCCCAGCTGATACGCACATGTTTGCCATCCACTTTCTTCAGTGGATATTTTAGTCGATCAGGTGATTGATAAATTTGATGCTGGTGAAGCCCTTTTACACATCCGAAACCGTGGGTGGCCACATGATCTGCATTTGGAATGATTTTAACGATCTCGTTATTCTCGACTTTCACTTTAAGTCCGCAAAGGGATTCACAAATCCGGCAAAATGTATATTTGGTTTCAGTCAT
>PKSW01000081.1 GCA_002869465.1 Marinilabiliales bacterium | reverse complement strand
GCCAGTACCATATTGATACCAACAGTCCTTAAATAGGTGCTTTTTCCGGCCATATTGGCCCCGGTGATAATTTGAAATTTACCCCAACCCTTGAAACTTATTTCATTACCAATATTATTTTTTTCGCTAATAAAAGGATGTTTGGCATCTTCGGCTTCCAGCAGAAAATTGTCCGGAGCAAATTTTGGAAATACTGATTTGGGATGGCTGAATGCAAATCCTGCCAGTGAATTTAGTTCATCGAATACAAACAGCACTTCAAATGCTGACTCCATTTCTTCGCCATGGGAAACTTTCCATTTTTCAAGCCTGATGCTTTGCAATATATCCCATAAAAAGAAAATATTCAGAAAGATGCCTACGATCAGGTTCAGTCGGTAATCAAAGGCTGATAATATGCCTGACAATTTTTTGATGGTTTTTTGAGTCGATGTATCCTCTTGCAAAATGGCCATTTTTTGTTCATTTAGCAATTCCGACGTAAAGGACTCTTTTTCTATCATGCCAAATAATTCGCTATATTTTGCCAATACTTCAGTTTTCCTCCCCAATTGGCTATGTAATGTATTGATGGTATTAAATTTACTGCCAATAATAGCAAATGGAATCAATAAAAACAGCACGAACAAACCAAATCCCGCAAAGTCCATGCTGATTAAAAAAATGGTACCAAGGGCAAGTATCGGATTGATGATCAGTAATAATTTGTACAGTGGTTTATTGAACGACACTGCCTTATCTTTCGCCCAACTTAAGAAACTATCCACGGTGTTTTTATCATCTAGTGCCAGTTTTCCATGTGCCTGAAAATGCTGTCGCCAGACAGGTTTTTGTTTTAATTCGTCAATGGCTTTTTGCCTGCACTCCAACTCTTTTTCATCTTTTAGAAGATGTATAAATCTTTGGGCCAGCTTTTCTCTTCCTTTCAAGGTTGCGCTGCGGTCGACAAGCTGAAATAAGGATCGGTTGCCAAAAACATCCAGATCGGAGGTAAAAGGATGATCCTGATTGATAAATTCCTGCCCGTTTGGAATAGCTGATGTTTTTCCTGCCAACAATTCCATTTCGGTTTCATTGATTTGAACCAGCACTCCGTACCATCGTTTCAATTTATGCAGTCTGGCATGCCGGATGACCAGCATGATAAAAATGGCAAAACCAATAATTCCGATTGCTATCAATGCAACAAGGTGAACGCCTGCCAACACATAAATACCCACAATAGTGATAAGGAAAGATAAAATCCTTAGCGTTGAAATACGTCTGATTTTTTGATTGACAACAGCCAACTGATTCCTGAATTGTAACAATTGATCTTCAAAAAAAGGATGCGGGGAAATGGGTTCAGTATTCATGCTGCAAGATTAATAACCACAAAAATAAAGTATTATAAATGTGCTTAAATGCCCCTGCTGTTAATAAAACCTAATTATTATTAAGAATTAGATACTCATAAGGTGAAAGATCAACATGATCGTTTATGGTAATTGATGTGCCATAAATTGCATGTATCCAGCTTTTTTCATCCAGCTCATCAGGCATGGAATAAGTAGTGTTCTCGTCGCGGGTATTTACAATCACAAGCACATGGCCTGTTCCGGTTGTGCGGGTGAAAACAGCCACCGACGGATGGGTATAAGTTATTAATTCGCCTTTTTTAACCACATCCGAAGATGTATAGAAACTGAACATTTTTTTATAGGTATCCAGCATATCCGCGTTCAATGCCCAATCGATGGGCGAATTGTTGAAAAACGGTATGTTTTCGGTAACACCTACTTCCTGTCCATCATAAATTAAAGGAACGCCACCCAGGTAAATTGCTATAACAGAAGCAGCAAGTGCACCGTCTTTTCCATTAAATAGTAGCATAGGCGTGGCATCCCAGGCTGATTCATCATGGTTGGTGGTAAAACGGAGTTTATGCTTTCCGGCTGGCATATTGTTATAACTCTGCTGCTGAATGGCATATAAAATAGAGGGGGTGGAAACACCATGAAAGACATCTTTCAGTTTGCTGTAGAAATTCCATGAGAAATTCAGGTCAAAACCTGCTGAAAAATGATCGGTCCTGGCACCTTCAGCCAGGTAAATAAGGTCTTTTTCGTTCGATTCGTTCAATGCATCAATGGCCTGTTTCCAGAAATCGAAAGGGATCATATCAGCAGCATCGCACCTGAAACCATCTATACCCACATTTTCTATCCAGTATTTCATCGATTCGATCATCTCCAGGCGCATTACCTGGTTATCATAATTCAGATCAGCAACATCAGCCCAGTTGGTTCCTTCGGGTGAAATAATGTTGCCACTTTCATCCTGTGTGTACCAATCTTTATTTTTTATCCAGGGATTATCCCAGGCCGTATGGTTGGCTACCCAGTCAAGAATCACGGCTATATTTTTATCATGGGCTTTTTCTACCAGCGATTTCAAATCGTTCAGGTTGCCGTATTCAACACATACTTCTTTATAATTCTTTACTGAATACGGGGAGTTTACCGAATTAATATCGCCTATCGGATGAATCGGCATCAGCCAGAGCACATTTACGCCCAAAGATTTGATATGGTCGAGCCCCTGTATCACTCCCTGTAGATCGCCTGAAGCGCTGAATGCCCTGAGGTTGACTTCGTACATGATCATATCGTCCGTCATTGGAATCTTGAACTCAACCTCCGGTTCTGGCGTTGGTTCCACTTCCGGTGAATCTTCTTTTTTATTGCATGAAAATAACAACAGGAAAATAAGTACCGCCCATCCATAATGTAATCTCTTTATTATATCCATGTTAGCTTTGAAATTATGGCGGCAAAATTAGTGATATAATGTAAGGGGCGCTGCAGGCTTGATTTAATACACCATCATTTTCTTCGATATGAACAGGCCATCATTTTGAACCACACTGATTATATACAAACCTTTGCTGCTTCCCATGAGCGACAAACGTACATTGTTTTCTGCCGATTGTACACGACTTATCTTCCGGCCATTTATATCTGTAAGATGAATGTTTCGATTTTCGCGTTCATAAAAAACGAGTTCAACTACTTGGTTTGTTGGCCTGTAAATGATATCAAATGAATGCTCCTGAACTTCTGTGTCAGCATCAGCATCCAAAAGCAAATAATAACAAAATTCGTATTCGGGATTCAGATAAACAGTGCTTCCGCTTTCTTCTTCACACAATAGAATATAAGTGCCACAAAGCCCTCCAAAAACTTCTGTAGAGCTATTTAAAACGCCACCCATACTTCCGATTCCTTCGATCCAGTATTCGGAGATCATAAATTCGTCATTGGTCAGTCTCCAGCGCTCGCGATATCCATCCGAGGTTTCCACCGAATCTATTTCGGTCAGTACCAGCGACACCTCGGAAATAGCCCTTGGGTTATTGACTTCGACCATATCCCCCAAATGCAGG
>PKSW01000014.1 GCA_002869465.1 Marinilabiliales bacterium | reverse complement strand
TATTTCTGCCGCCTGATTTCCAAAAATAAAAGCGCAACCCAAAAACTCATTATTCAAAAATGAAACATTCTGTCATTTCGACCGCAGGGAGAAATCCCCCGGGAAAGCACCACTGCCCTCTCGAGATTTCTCGTCGCTTCGCTTCCCTGCCGGACGGGCAGGAATCTTGCTACGCTTTCAGTTAGATTCTTCGCTCGCACTCAGAATGACAAAAAGGAAATAAATACAGGATGACAATAAAGCTTTTATACTACGTAAAGGATTGTTATTACTCCCACAATAATTTGCAATTTTTAACAAATTTTTAACTTTTCTATTTAAAATCTGTCTAAACTATTTGTTACTTTTGTGTTGTTCTAGCAAGAACAATTAACTATAGCAGGTTAATTTTTTGGGTTATCCCTCAGCAGAGGGTTTTTAGGTTAATAAGTGAAAAAGCCCCATCCTATCCGGACTGGGGCTTTTTCTTTGTATTATTTTACCTTTTAATCTAGTCGAAAAATAAAATAGATTTCTTGATCCTTTCCACCGCCTCCATCAGTTCATCTTCCGCAATAACCAATGGTGGTGCAAAGCGAATGATATGATCGTGGGTGGGTTTGGCAAGCACGCCATTTTCAGCCATTTTTAAACAGACATCCATTGCTGTTTTACCGTTTTTTGGCCTTATTACCACAGCATTCAGCAATCCTTTTCCACGCACCAGTTCTACCATATCAGAATCGATGCTTCTCATCTCTTTTCGAAAAATCTCACCCAGGTACTGGGCTTTGTCGGCTAAGTTCTCATCTTTCACCACTTCCAATGCTGCCACGGCCACTTTAGCTGCAACAGGATTTCCACCGAAAGTTGAACCATGCTGTCCGGGTTTGATGGTCAGCATGATCTCATCATCAGCTAAAACTGCCGATACCGGATATACGCCACCTGATAATGCTTTTCCGAGAATGAGAATATCGGGCCTTACACCTTCGTGATCGCATGCCAGCAGCTTTCCGGTCCTTGCAATACCTGTCTGAACCTCATCTGCAATGAAGAGTACATTTTTCTCATGACACATTTCGTAAGCCTTTTTCAGGTAACCTTCCTGGGGCACCACCACACCTGCTTCGCCCTGGATAGGCTCCACCAGAAATCCGGCAACATCCGGATCTTTCAATGCGTCTGCTAATGCATCTAAGTCATTGTATGGTATCACGATAAAGCCCGGTGTATAGGGGCCAAATCCAGATTTTGATTCAGGATCGGTTGACATGGAGATTATCGTAATCGTTCTGCCGTGGAAATTATCGGCACAAACGATGATCTTGGCTTTATCAGCTTTCACTCCTTTTTTATCGTAAGCCCAGCGACGACAAAGTTTCAGGGCTGTTTCATCAGCTTCAGCACCCGTATTCATCGGTAATACTTTATCATATCCGAAATAATTTGTGATGAACTTTTCATAACCCCCGAGTGCATCACTATAAAATGCGCGTGAAGTAAGTGTTAATGTTTCAGCCTGGTCTACCATAGCCCCCACAATTTTTGGATGACAATGGCCCTGATTCACTGCTGAGTAAGCCGATAGGAAATCAAAATATTCTTTTCCTTCCACATCCCATACTTTCGCTTTTCTTCCTTTTGACAATACAACCGGTAATGGATGATAGTTATGAGCACCATACTTATCTTCCATTTCCATAGCCATTTTTGATGTTAACTTTTCTGACATGCTATAATAATTTTTTTAATTAAAAAATGATCAATTTTAGCCACAAAAGTACATAATATATTACTCCTTTCCAGCTAAAACACTGCAAAATAAGTACGCTTCTGAATGAATAGCCAACTATCTTGTAATTACAGCAAGTGCCTGAATGGAAGGAGTATCCACTCGAAAAATTTATTGATCAGGGGTCTTTTTTTCCAGCTGCCGTAAACAAATGGTTCTGACTGAGACCGTGTTATTTCTATATGCTCAATAAACTGTTCGCTAATCTCGGGGTCATCTCCGAAAATCATAATTTCAAACATATACCGGAAACTTCTGTAATCAAAATTTGAACTACCAATGGCAAATTGCTCATCATCAACCAGCATCAACTTCGCATGCAGGTTATTGGTTTTGTAATACAAAAACTGAATGCCATTTTTATATAATGGCCCAAGGTATTTATTCCTGAGAATATCTACCAGGGTTACATCAGAATGCCTAGGTATGATAACCACAACTTCAACTCCTCTTTTTGCAGCATCGGCCATGGCTTTGCGCAACATGAAGCCCGGCAGGAAGTATGGGGTTTCGATAATGATTTTCTTTTTTGCCGATTGGAAAAGCCTGATGAATTTTTTGTTGATCCTTTTATAGGCTATCGAAGGGACATCACGCACAATCTCGAAGTTCTCGAATCTGACCAGCCTTGTATTATGCACCTTATTGAAAACATATTTATTATGCAGGCGAAAATCCTGCATAAATAACCTCGACAACGAATAAGTGATCTCGCTTTTCATTCGCAGCATGGATTCCCTCCAGTTCATATTATAACCCGTAAGATTGGAAGAACCAATCCAGCACACTTCATCGTCTATCAACAGTAATTTTCGATGATTACGTCGGTGCCCCTTGGTAAAAATATCAGTGTTAAACTTAATTTTCTCAAAAAAGCGAACATCACCTCCATTTTTACTGATCTGCCCGTAAAGTGGATGGCCGGGATTACTCACTCCCCATCCGTCGATAAGTAATTTTACATCCAGTCCTTCTTTTGCTTTTTCATTAAAAGCCCGCAGAAAGCGTTCTCCGATCGCATCATTTCCAATTCTGAACGTTTCGCAATAAATGTATTTTTTTGCAGATTCAATATCTACGATCATTGCATCATAATAATGCAATGGCTCTGAAATCAAATGATATGGCTCCTTTATCTTTATCATTGAACAGAATAAATTTCATCTGGGATTAAGGTTCAAATTTAAGGTACCTTTTATTATAAACTTAAAAAATATTGAAGTTTTTACTTTCGGAATATCACATACAGGAAATAAAAAATCAGCGTAAAAACAATAATGCCGCCAAAAGCAAAGCTGATCAACCGGTACTTTTGCACTTTATTTTTGATCGTGTGCAATTCTTCAGTCAGCTTCATATTTTGCTGAACTAACTGTTCCACTTTGAAACGGGCTTCCATTTCCAGCATTTGCGACCGGTGGAGATTTTCAACCAGTGTATCATTCCCAATCTCGAACATCTTATAATGCTTATTGAAATTTGGGTAATCTCCCAAGGCAGCATAACACTTAAATAATGCTTCGTGGTTGTCGGCAATATAGTCGCTCTGACCAATTTTACGAGCTATATTCAGACTCATTTTATAGTAATCGAGTGCCTCAGATGTTTTTTGCATCTGCTCGTAGAGTTTACCCATATTATAATACACCATTACCAGACCGGTTTGGCTTGCCATTTCCTGGTAAAGGTTCATGCTGATCACAAAATATTTTTGGGCTTTATCAAATTCCTCCATGTTTGCATAAAGTGTACCCATGTTGTTATTTTGCATGGCTATGCCAATCAGATCATTTAATTTGATCTTGATTTCCAGGGATTCTTCGTACAGTTTTTTAGCTTTTAAATAATCTTTATAGTAGAAATTATATATTTCAGCTATGTTTGAAAGCACTTTCGACAAATTCCGGTCGTCGCCGGTAATCTTATAAATTTCCCTGGCTCGTTCAAAATATTCCAGGGCTTTTTCACTTTCTCCCCAGGTATTATATACACTGCCGATATTATTGCAGGCTTCGCCAATACTGTTTTTATCATCCATATCAGTGAAGATAAGTAAGGCGTGATAATAGTTATTTATGGCCTGCTGCATATTTCCCCTGTAAAAGTGGCTGTTTCCCAAATTAAGCATAACAAATGCGATCCATTCCTGATCATTCATCTGTTCGCCAATTTCGCCTGAGCGTTCAAAGTAATCAATGGAAAGTTCGAAATTTCCCAATTCTTCATATACCAGCCCAATATTATTTAAGCACAGTGCAATGCCTGAAAGATTATCAATAAGCCTATAGGCTTCCATACTTTGGTTATAATAATCAATAGCCAGGTCAAATTCGCCATTATAATAACAGCTGACACCCAATGACTTTAAAATATCTGCTTTCAATGTTTCATCACCTGATTCATGTGCCCATGAAACTGCACTATCACCATAAATGATGCTAAGGGATAAATCGGTCAATCTAAAGGCTTCTGAAATATGCAAATAGGTGGTTGCTTTTTCTTCATCGGAGGTATTGGGCAATCTGTTAAGAAGGCTATCTGTCAATACGTTATTCGCCCCCAGATTAACTGACGAAATACATACCCAAATACAGACCAAAACGAACCTAGAAATCATATAAACAAAGGTATAAAAAACGGCTTATTATCAAAATATTGAATCCCGCTCATCATTAAATTTTGATCCGTATCTTTGCTTCAGTTTCAAACCACATATTATGATAAAATCAATGACTGGTTTTGGTAAAGAAGTGCTGGAAAATGAAGCACGTAAAATTACCATCGAGATCAGGACCCTCAACAGCAAACAACTCGACCTGAATTTAAGATTGCCCCAGATATACAGGGAAAAGGAACTGGATATCAGGAGTATTATGGGTAAAAATATTGAACGTGGAAAAGTGGATATCTCCATCAATATCGAACAAAAAAGCGTTGCTGCCGCCCCGGTGATCAGTAAGGCACTGGCAAGACACTATTACAACGAATTGAAGGAAGTGTCGGAATCCATCAACCAGTCAAACGATTATGATTATCTGTCGATGATCGTTAAAATGCCGGAAGTGCTGGTGTCGCCCGAAATTGAAATTGATGATGAGGAATTTGGCGAATTGCTTTCCACCATACAACTTGCTTGCGACAAGGTGAATACATTCAGGATCAATGAAGGTAAAACCCTCGAAAAGGATTTTATTCAGCGGATCAACACCATTATCGAGTTGTTGCAGAAAGTGGATTCTTTTGAAGAAAACAGGACAACCCGCATCAGGGAGCGTATCAAATCCAACCTGGAAGCTTTTTCGCAGGATGTACAATCAGATAAGAACCGGTTTGAACAGGAAGTAATTTATTATCTTGAGAAATTAGACATCACTGAAGAAAAGATCCGGTTAAAAAAACATTGTGACTACTTTTTGGAAACACTTTCAAAAGATTCTTCCGCAGGAAAAAAACTGGGGTTTGTATCGCAGGAAATCGGCCGTGAGATCAATACCATGGGTGCCAAAGCCAACGATTTTGACATTCAGCAGATCGTGGTGCTGATGAAAGACGAACTCGAAAAGATCAAAGAACAACTATTTAACATTCTTTAATGTCAGGCGAAGAAAAAAAAGGAAAACTGATCATCTTTTCAGCACCCTCAGGTGCAGGAAAAACCACTCTTGTCAGGTATGTGATGTCACAAATTAACACATTAACTTTCTCGGTTTCGGCATGCAGCCGCATCAAACGAGATTATGAGACAGATGGTAAAGACTATCATTTTATATCGTTATCCGCATTTAAGGAAAAAATAGAAAACAACGAATTTATTGAATGGGAAGAAGTATATCCCAATCATTTTTATGGCACCCTGTTTTCCGAAGTCGATCATAAAAGAAATGCCGGGAAACACGTTCTTTTTGATGTGGATGTAATTGGTGGTACCAACCTTAAAAAAATATTTGGCACCGAAGCACTGGCTATTTTTATCAAACCACCTTCCGTTGAAGTTTTGAGGGAAAGGCTTTTGAACCGGGGCACCGACAAAAAAGAAGACATCGAAACCCGGATTAAGAAAGCGGAATATGAATTGGAGTTCGAAAAGGATTTTGACATTTCAATTGTCAATGATGATTTAGAAAAGGCAGAAGAAGAAACCTTGCGTGTGGTTCAAGAATTTATTTCAAAAAAATAAAAAAATACCATGAAATCAGTTGTATTACCAGCCTATAATAAAAATATACTCAGGGCCATTCTCAGCCTCGAAATTCAGGAAAAGGAAGTGCCAAAATTAAATGATGATGAGGTGTTGATCAAAACACATGCGGCACCGGTCAATCCTTCTGATGTTGCTTTTATACAGGGCGGTTACAATATTGTAAAGCAGTTGCCTGCGGTACCCGGTTTCGAGGGGTCAGGTGTGATTGTTGACGCTGGCAAAAATGCCAACGACCTAATCAAAAAGAAAGTGAGTGCTTTTGTGCAAACCAACCATGATGGCAGTTGGGCGGAATATTTCGTTGCCCGAAAAAAGGACCTGATCATATTGCAGGATGATATGGATATGGACCAGGCAGCCTGTTTTACTGTGAACCCATTCACTGCCTACGCACTGATGGAAATTGCATTAATAAGGGAAAGCAAGGCCATTGTTCAGAATGCTGCTGGGGCTCAGGTAGCTGCGCTCATCCGCACGATGGCCAGGGAAAATGAGATGGAAGTGATCAACATTGTCAGAAAAGCTGAAACTGCTGCATTTTTGAAACAACAAGGTATACAGCATGTTTTAAATCAAACTGACGATACATTTGAAGAACAACTGAAATCACTTTCACTGCAACTACAGGCAACCACTGCTTTAGATGCCGTGGGTGGTGAACTTGCCGGCCAGATGTTCAATGCAATGGCAGATGATTCAGAATTGGTGGTGTATGGTGGACTCTCCGGAAAACCTCTGTCAGGCATCGGTTTGATGGGTGTTATTTTTAAAAATAAAATCATCTCCGGTTTTAACCTGATGGACTGGAAACGTGAACTTGACACTTCCGAGTTTGAGCAGGTATCGAATGAATTACAGGATAAGATCATTAGTGGAATTTACAAAACAGAAATCCAGGAAACGGTTGGATTGGATCAAATCGTTCAAGGATTAAAAACCTATCTTGGAAATATGAGCGGTGGAAAAATTCTTATAAAACCCTGATGAAATGACAAATCGCCAAAAGAAAACCGGTCTTCTTTTCGGATCATTCAATCCCATCCATTCCGGGCATATGATCCTGGCTTCGTATATGCTTGAGTTTACTGACCTGGATGAGGTTTGGTTCGTGGTTTCCCCTCAAAACCCCTTGAAAGAAAAGAAAAGCCTACTGGCCGATTACCACCGGTTGGCATTGGTAAGGCTGGCCGTAGAAGATCATCCGAAAATGCAGGTTTCGGATATTGAATTCAAAATGCCGAAACCTTCTTATACTATTGATACTTTAACATGGCTATCTGAAAAATATAAGAACAGGGAGTTTATCATCATTTGCGGTACCGATGTTTTCCCTACCTTCCATAAATGGAAAAACTACGAAGCCTTGCTGCAACAATACCATTTTTATGTGTACCCCAGGCCCGGTTCCGAACTAAGTTCCTATGAAAAACAGGCAAATATCAATCTATTCCCTGCTCCACAAATGGATATATCTTCCAGTTTTATACGTAAAGGCATTTATAAAAAAAAGGATATGAGTTTCTGGATGCCCGATAAGGTATATGAATACATCCTGGAAATGCACTTTTATGAGAAGTAACCTAAATTAAAACTCCTCATCTTCCGAATACTCATCAATTTTGCCCAATTGCTGGCGGTCGTATCTTTCACAATCAAATTCAATAGACAGGTCTTTAAGTGGTTTCTCAAAATCGCCTTTACCAATTCCCAGGTCAGGGTCGTCATAAACTTTCTTCATAAATAAGGCCCAGATAGGTAAGGCCATATTAGCGCCCTGTCCAAGTGTTAAGGACCTGAAATGCACACTCCGATCTTCGGCGCCTACCCATACGCCGGATGTAAGTTGTGGTGTGATGCCCATGAACCATCCGTCCGACTGGTTTTGTGTGGTTCCGGTTTTACCCGCAATCGGGTTATCAAATCCATATTTGTAACGCAACCTGATACTGGTACCGCTTTCTACCACCCCTTTCATAAGTTCGATCATTTTATAGGCGGTTATCTCGTCCATGGCTTCCCGTTTTTCCGGTACAAACCTGTCGAGCAGATTGCCGTTCTTGTCTTCAATTTTTGTAATAAATATGGGTTTCACATATACACCTTTGTTGGCAAAAGTATTCATAGCGCCTACCATTTCATATAGCGAAAGATCGGGTGTTCCGAGTGCAATGGCCGGAACCGCGGGAATATCAGACGTTACTCCCATCTGGTGTGCCATATTTGCTACGGATTGTGGAGAAAATCGTTTGATCAGATAGGCAGATATCCAGTTGTTGGAATTGGCCAGTGCCCATTTCAGGGTCACCTCTTCCCCTACCCGGTCGTCACTTGAATTCCGGGGTGTCCAGTAGGTGCCGTCATCCAGTTCAACGCTATACGAAATGTTCGGTACTTTATAACAGGGTGAATACTCCCCTTCCTGCATGGCCAATGTATATAAAAAGGGTTTGAAGGTTGAACCCACCTGTCGTTTGCCCTGTGTTACGTGATCAAATTGAAAATAACGGTAATCAATACCACCCACATAAGCGCGCACCTGTCCCGAATGTGGATCCATAGCCATTAAACCGGCCTGCAAAAAGTATTTGTAATATAAAATGGAGTCCATGGGTGTCATGATGGTATCGACCGGGCCATCCCACCTGAATACCCTCATTTCAGTGGGTGTGTTGAAACTGAGCATGATGGAATCTATTTCCATTCCTTGCAATCTCAACCGTCTGTATCTTTCGCTGCGTCGCACGGCCTGGTTCATTATATTTTCGATCTCTGCTTCCTCATCTTCATCTTCAAATACGAAGGGCGCATTTGTATAACCTTTCCAGTGGGTAAAAAAGCTGGGTTGCAAGTCATTTGCCAGATGCTCCTGCACGGCTTCCTCGGCATATTGCTGCATTCTTGAATCGATGGTCGTGTAAATTTTCAGCCCGTCTTTATATAAATTATACGGATTGCCATCTGCTTTAAAGTGGGTTTCACACCAGTCTTTCATTTGCTGTCGTAAATATTCCCTGAAATAAGTGGCGAGTCCCTGGTTATGATCCAGCACACTGAATTTTGATACACCCAGCGGCAATTGACTTATGGAGTCGTATTGCGATTTTGTGATGAACTCATATTTTTCCATTTGGCCCAACACGAGGTTCCGGCGTGCCAAAGACCTTTCGGGATTTCGGATGGGACTGTACCTTGTGGGTGCATTCACCACACCAGCCATCAATGCTGACTCTTCAATATTTAACGAATCGGGTGATTTACCGAAAAATGTAGCTGCAGCCGATTTGATACCGTAGGCATTATGCCCGAAAGGCACCGTATTCAGGTACATGGCAATGATTTCTTCTTTGGAATAATAGGTTTCCAGCTTCACCGCGGTTACCCATTCCTGGAATTTGCGGATCACCAATTGGAATGTATTCAGCCGGCCACGCGGGAATAAGTTTTTTGCCAGTTGCTGGGTAAGCGTACTGCCACCACCCTTTCTGTTTCCGGTAATCACCCCAAAAAATACCCGCGCCAGTGCTCTTTCATCAATACCCGAATGTTCTTCGAAACGGATATCTTCAATGGCTTTAAGTGCATTGATCAGGTTGGGTGATATGTCCCGGTAGGTCACATTTGATCGGTTTTCAATAAAATAAGTGCCGATGATCCTACCATCCACTGATATGATTTCACTGGCCAGGTTATGGTTTGGATTCTCCAGTTCTTCAAATGAAGGCATAGCACCAAACCATTCGTTGGCTACCCCATAAAACAACAGTACAACAAACAACAGCGTACCTATAAAAATGAGCCAGAACTTGGCCAGGTAATTTAATCCCTTTGGCTGTTTTTTTCTATCGTTAGCTTGATCAGACATCAATCGGTTTATTTTATTGGTATTATTCAGAAGGTGTCACCCGTATTCCTACATCACTGATTCCATCGAGGGTATCAACCCTCATGGCTTGCTGTATTTTAAATTCATATTGGCCCTTTAAGGGGAAACGCATATCGCCACTTAACTGGATACTGTTTTCCTTAGTGGCACCCCAGCCTTTCCCAAGCCATTTGCCTTCCACATCAGCCAGTATCAATTCAATGGTATCCCTGCTTATATGATCGTTGGGGAATCTTGTGTTCATGAAAATATACAGGTTGCTGTACCTGTAATCGGTTGTATTTCTAATGTTGACATAGAAGTTATACAACTGTAAAGTATCGTCAATAGTTACTTCAAATCTGGCCAAATCATCTTTATACCAAGCTTTATTACCTATAGTAATGCTCTCATCGTAAACGCTTTGCATGTTGCAGGCTAGAAGCACCATTGAGAATCCAATGATTAAAACGAAATTTGAAATTTGCTGACGCATGATGAGTCGTTTGAAATTAGAATGCGAAAAAAGAAAAAATATTGTTGAACTATTAATTTTCAATTAAATATATTGGGCCAAATCATCTTCACTACTACTTTCGACATTCGACTTTTGCTCTTTCTGATGGGCGTAAATCTCGAGTTCAGCCGGCAATTTTCCTTTATTGTTCAATTCGATAATTTCCTTCACTTTATCAACAGGAATGGCCATCATATTATTGGAATCTTCCATGTAGGCGTACCACATCAAATTTTTAAGCACATCACTTTTTACATAAAATGCCTTTCCTTTTTTTGTTTTCAACTTGATCCGGTTATCCGGGAATTTCTGAAGGGTATCGATGTAATTATCGAGTTCGTAGTTCAGGCAACATTTTAATTTTCCACATTGCCCGGCCAGTTTTTGAGGGTTCAGCGATAATTGCTGAACACGTGCCGAGTTTGTAGAAACACTCTGAAAGCCACTCATCCAAGAAGCGCAGCATAATTCCCTGCCACATGAACCAATACCACCTAATTTAGCCGCTTCCTGCCGAACGCCAATTTGCCGCATTTCAATCCTGATATGGAAAGCTTCGGCCAGTTTTTTAATTAACTCCCTGAAGTCGACACGTTCGTCCGCTGTATAGTAAAAGATAGCTTTGGTTTTATCGCCTTGGTATTCAACATCATTAATTTTCATGGCGAGGCCTATATCCAAAGCGATCACCCTTGTTTTGTACATGCTTGAATCTTCCAGTTTGATGGCTTCAAACCATTTCTCGATATCCAGCGTCCGTGCATGCCGGAATACGCGGTTTAATTCCTTTTTTTCCGGATCCACCCCTTTTCTTTTCATTTGCAAGCGGACCAGTTCACCGGTAAGCGAAACAATGCCGATATCATGTCCGGGGGAAGCCTCAACAGCAACAAGTTCGCCCTCCTGAAGAATCATATCAGAAGGATACGTAAAAAAATCTTTCCGACCGTTTTTAAAGCGAACTTCAACAATACCGATTTCGCCTATTGTTGACGGGTCAGAAATATCGCTGAGCCAGTTAAAGGAACTTAGCTTGCAGCATTTCATCTGGTTTACAGCCGATAATGTTTGATCGGTATCATCGCTTATACAACAGCCACGAGCAGAGGATATAAATTCGGGGGTTTCTGTATTATGCTTCTTTTCTTCCATGTCCCTTCTGTCAATAACCATACAAAGGTATGAATTATGTCAATTTCATTTTAAGATTGGCATTTTAATTACACTGAGATTCAGAATTCAATTATTGCCTGCCGCTTTTTCGTCCCGCCTGAAGAAGATCTATCAATTTGAAGCTGAGGTCGGTAAACAATATGCCCGGATGCGCATTTCTTTCAACATGGTACACGGCTTCATTCAATAGCTGGTAGATTTCCAACTGATTGGCTGCATTGATAAAGGGTGCCAATTTAGATGAAAAATCCAGTTCTTCATCCTTTTTAAGTACCAAATCGTTGTGATTTTGATTATGCAGCATGCTTTGATGCACTACTTCCAGTCCGTAATTCAAGAAACCTTTTTGCTTTTCACGCCCCAACCGTGCCACATCGGCATTGAATTTATTGAGCTCTATAAAATCGCCTGGCTTAAAACAATACCGCAACCATTGCCTGAATGCAATAAAATTGGCCTGTACTTCTTCTGTATTTTCAATCAGATCTTGCGCCAGGTTCCAATTACCGGATGAAAGTGCTGCTATATTTTCTGCTTTCTCATAATCCAAATCAAACCTGCCAATCAGTGCTTCTTTAATATCTGTGGCCGCAATTTTTGGAATTTTTAATAGCTGAGAGCGTGAACGAACCGTTGGCAAAATAAGCTCATAGCGTTCGGCAATTAAAATAATAATGGTATTTTCCGGTGGTTCTTCAAAAGTTTTTAGCAGCTTATTAGATGCTGAGTCGTTGAGCCTTTCTGCCATCCAGATGATGATCACTTTATAGGGCGCTTCATAAGATTTCAGGGCCATTTTCTGAATAATATCGCCGGCATCACGCACGAAAATCGAACCTTGCTTATTACCTACCTTCAAATGATTATACCAGCCACTTTGCGTGATATACAAACCACTTTTTGTTGCATATTCCCTGAATTCATTCAGGAACAATTCAGATTTCGGATCTTTCTTCACCGAATCATTGGTAGTGGTTGGAAAAAAGAAATGCAAATCGGGGTGCGAAAGTTTTTCATACTTCTTGCAGGAAGGGCATACCCCACAACTATCATTTTCCTGTTTATGCTGACAATTTATAAACTGGGCGAATGCCATGGCCAACGGAAAAACGCCGGTTCCCTGTGTCCCGAGAAATAATTGGGTATGCGCAACCCTGTTTTCGCGATAACTTGAAAGCATGCGGTCGATGACCGGCTTTTGTCCTATGATGTTTTTGAATTGCATAAATTTCTGCGCTCAAAAATACGAAATACACAATGAGCTTTTAAAATATATAATTTTAAAAAAGAAAAAGGGCCAACTTTCCGCCGGCCCTCACTTTATTTCAATTGTTAGTTGTTATGACACTTTCGCACATAAAAATTCACGGTTCATACGTGCGATGTTGGTCACAGAAATTTCTTTTGGGCACTCGGCTTCACATGCATAGGTATTGGTACAATTTCCAAATCCCAGATCATCCATTTTGGCTACCATCTTCTGAACGCGTTCTTTGGCTTCTACCTTACCCTGTGGCAATAGTGCAAACTGGGATACTTTTGCCGAAACAAACAGCATAGCCGATGCATTTTTACAAGCAGCCACGCAGGCACCACAACCAATACATATAGCAGCATCAAATGCATCGTCAGCATTTTTCTTTATTACCGGCATAGAATGTGCCTCCGGAGCAGAACCAACATTGCTGGAAATAAACCCTCCTGCTAATTGAATTTTATCAAATGCTGTACGGTCAATAATAAGATCTTTTATAACAGGAAATGCTTTTGCCCTCCATGGCTCAACAGTAATGGTCTCACCATCTTTAAACATGCGCATAGAGAGATGGCAAGTAGTAATTCCGGACACCGGCCCATGAGGATGCCCATTTATATACATCGCGCAGGATCCACAAATACCCTCCCTGCAATCATGATCAAAGGCAACAGGTTCCTTCCCTTCGGTAATCAATTTTGTATTAAAAGCATCCAACATTTCAAGAAATGACATTTCGGGTGAAACCTCATCAAAATTGTATGTTTGAAAGGAGCCTTTAGCTTTCGCATTTTCCTGACGCCATATTTTAAGTTTAACTTTCATAACTAATTAACTTTCTGTTGGTTTACAATGAAATCAAGTGCTATTTATAACTTCTTACTTTAACTTCAACCTCTTCAAATACAAGATCTTCTTTGTGAAGTTTTGGTAATTTACCTTTACCCATACTCTCCCATGCTGCTACATACATATAGTTTTTATCGTCTCTCATTGCCTCACCTTCAGGCGTCTGACTCTCTTCCCTAAAATGCGCACCACAAGACTCCTTACGATTTAAGGCATCAGTAATCATCAATTCGGCGAGCTCAAAGTAGTCGGCTACGCGTCCTGCTTTTTCAAGTTCCATATTAAGATCATGCCCTTTACCGGGAACTATCAGGTTACTCCAGAATTCCTTTTCAAGCTCCTTAACCATGTCAAAAGCTTTTTTAAGGCCTTTTTCATTCCTGCTCATACCGCAATAGTCCCACATAATGCGTCCAAGTCGTTTATGGAACGATGTTGCTGTTTCAGTTCCTTTTATTGCCAGGAGTTTCTCAATTTTTTCCTTGACTACATTTTCTGCTTCATCAAATTCCAGCGTATCTGTTGATATCCTTGGAGTTCTAATTTCATCAGCAAGATAATTTCCAATAGTGTATGGTATTATAAAGTAACCATCTCCTGAAGCCTGCATAAGAGAACTAGCTCCTAAACGATTTGCACCATGATCAGAGAAATTCGATTCTACTATCGAGAACAAACCGGGTATCGTTGTCATAAGTTCATAATCAACCCAAAGCCCACCCATTGTATAGTGTCCTGCCGGATATATTCTCATAGGCTCCTTGTATGGATTAATACCGGTTATGGTTTCATACATTTCAAAAAGGTTCCCATACTTGTCTTCTATAGCTTTTTTACCCTGTTTATTTATTGCATCCCGAAAATCTAGATTCACAGCCAAGCCGGTTTCACCTACACCATAGCCAGCATCACATCTTTCTTTGGCTGCTCTTGAAGCAACATCTCTCGGTACCAAGTTCCCAAATGCTGGGTATCTTCTTTCGAGATAATAGTCTCTCTCTTCTTCAGGAATATCATTAGCATGTCGCTTATCATTCTTCTCTTTTGGTGTCCATATACGTCCGTCATTCCTCAGCGACTCCGACATCAAGGTAAGTTTTGCCTGGTAATCGTTTAGCTGTGGGATGCTCGTTGGATGTATTTGAACAAAACTAGGGTTAGCAAAAAAGGCTCCCTTTCTATGTGCTTTCCACGCTGCTGATGCATTTGAATTGACCGCCAGCGTTGATAAATAATAAACAGTCCCGTACCCTCCAGAAGCCAGTACAACTGCATGTGCTGAATGTCTCTCTATTTCACCTGTAACAAGATTTCTTACTATAATACCACGGGCTTTCCCATCAATTAATACCAAATCCAACATTTCCCTTCGTGGGAACATTGTAACACTTCCTTTATTAATCTGTCTGTTTAATGATGAGTAAGTTCCAAGAAGACATTGTTGACCTGTCTGTCCTTTAGCGTAAAATGTCCGTGAAACCTGAACCCCTCCGAACGACCGATTATCGAGATTACCACCATAATCACGAGCAAAGGGTACTCCCATTGCTGTAAAATGATCTATTACATCGTTGCTTACTTCGGCAGCCCTATATACATTAGCCTCACGAGCTCTAAAATCTCCACCTTTGATCATGTCATAAAAAAGGCGATAAATACTATCACCATCATTCTTGTAGTTTTTCGCTGCATTGATACCCCCTTGGGCAGCAACTGAATGTGCCCTGCGAGGTGAATCCTGGTAGCAAAAGTTTTTTACATTATATCCTAACTCACCAAGAGATGATGCTGCTCCTGCTCCTGCCAGTCCGGTTCCAACAACAATTATATCAAGTTTCTTCTTGTTAGCTGGATTTACAAGCTTTGCTTTATTCTTATATGAGGTCCACTTCTGAGCAAGAGGTCCTTCTGGAATTTTCGAATCTAACTTAGTCATGTTTTTCAATTATTTGAAAAAGTAAATACAAACAGGAATAGTAATGAAGCCTATTGAAATTACAATAGCAATGAAATGGCTTAACCATTTTATGAATGGCGTATACTTATTATTGTTCAGCCCCAAAGATTGAAATGCTGATTGGAAAGCATGGTCCAGATGAAAACCTAATATTAGAAAAACCGTCACGTAAAACAGAACATAGCCTCCATTTTTGAATTTTTCAACAACTAAGATCCCCATATTTTCCATTCCAGCCAGTTCACCACCTGTGATCTCAGGAACAACACCTCCTATCTTTTTTACAAAAAAGTCTGTCAAATGAATTACTAAGAAAATAAAAATGATAATGCCGGTATGGATCATGAACTTTGAAAAGTACGATTCTTCTGAGATTGCTCTTTTATTATATCGCTTTGGCCGTGCCATCCAATTTTGAATTTGAAGGATAACACCAATTAACATATGAATTGCGAATCCTCCAAACAATACCCATTGAAATGCTTGAATAATTGGATTAGTACCCATAAAATGAGCTGCTACATTAAACAATCCACCGCTGTCATCAAACAATAACAGAAGATTGATGGTCAAGTGCACAAGAAGAAACATCAACAGGAATAAACCTGCTAATGACATAATATACTTCTTGGTTAAAGAAGAGTAAAGTTTCATACTCATAACTTAAAACTATTTACCAGATTATTATTAAATCGAATTTGTTACATTTGCTCGTAGCACCAACAAATATATCAAAGTATCCGTTAGGATTTTTTTTGTTTTTATAATTTATAACTAATTTAATTAGTGTGGCCTATGCGTTATCAAGCTATCGATAATTTGCTGTTCAGATCAAATCGGAAACGCTTTATTCACAGGCTCCCGGAAAATGCAACCTCAATTCTTTTTTCCAATGATCAACAACCCCGCAATGGGGATCAGTTATTTAAGTTCCGGCAAAATTCCGATTTGTTTTATCTGACGGGAATTGAACAGGAGAAAACTATTTTGCTGATTTCACCTGATTGTCCGAATCAGAAACTAAGAGAAACTTTATTCATCATTAAAACCAATGAAAAACTGGCCACCTGGGAAGGTCATAAATACACGAAAAAAGAAGCCCGTAACATTTCAGGAATTGAAAATATTTTCTGGCTGGACGATTTTGAAGCTTCATTGCGAGAAGCGCTTTCATTCACCAATACCGTATTTTTAAACAGCAATGAGTATGTAAAATTCTTCAATGAAATTCCTGACAAAAACCATCGATTTGCGCTGGACTTTAAAGACAAGTTCCCATTGCATAAGATTGAACGCGCCGCTCCAATATTAACTGATTTGAGAACGATCAAATCAGCAGAAGAGATAAAACTTATACAAAAGGCTTGCGACATTACACAAAAAGGCTTTGAAAGGATTCTTAAATACGTAAAACCTGGTGTTCATGAGTTTGAAGTAGAGGCTGAGATCGACCATGAATTCACCATCAACAGGGCCAACGGACATGGTTATGCGCCCATTATTGCATCAGGGAAAAACGCCTGTGTATTGCATTATATTGATAACAATGAAGTTTGCACAGATGGAGATTTATTATTGATGGATTTCGGTGCCGAATATGCCAACTACACAGCCGATATGAGCAGAACCATTCCGGTACGCGGAAAGTTTACGGAAAGACAGGCTGCCTGCTATGAATCCGTTTTAAAGGTTTTTAAAGAGTTGAGAAAATTATACGTTCCGGGGAATTCACCTGATCTCATTAATTCAACTGCAGAAAAACTGATGGAAGCCGAGCTGATAAAGCTGGGGTTGTTTACTGACGAAGACGTGAAGAACCAGGATAAGGAAAATCCATTATTTAAAAAATATTTTATGCATGGAGTGGCTCATCCTATTGGTCTGGATGTACATGATGTTGGATCGAAATATGCACCATTTGCCCCGGGTATGGTGTTTACCTGCGAGCCGGGTTTGTATATTCGTGAAGAAAATATCGGGATCAGGCTGGAAAATGACATTCTAATTACTGAAAGCGATCCCATAGATTTAATGGAAAATATCCCTATAGAAATAGCTGAAATTGAACAGGTTATGAATCAATCAAAATAAACTAACAATTATTATTCACTAAAAAACGGAGGAATCACTTATGGAATTATCAAAAAAATTAGGAGCGGAATTCTTCGGAACCTTTTGGCTAGTGCTAGGCGGAACAGGAACAGCTGTCTTAGCAGGAGGCGGTGTAGGCACACTGGGCATCTCACTGGCATTTGGTTTAACAGTGCTAACCATGATTTATGCTGTGGGCAGCATCTCGGGCGGTCACTTTAATCCAGCCGTATCATTCGGACTATGGGCAGGCGGTAGGTTTCCAGGCAAAGACTTGTTACCTTACATTATTGCCCAAGTAATTGGTGCTCTTGCGGCTTCTGCAGTTCTATATTTTATTGTCAGCGGGAAAGCTGGATTTGAATTGACTGAAGGAAGCCTTGCTTCCAATGGTTATGGAGAACATTCGCCTGGTGGATATTCTTATATGTCAGGATTAATTATGGAGGTTATAATGACGTTTATGTTCCTATTTATCATTTTGGGCGCTACTCACAAAAATGCGCCTAAAGGATTTGCAGGTATTGCTATCGGCCTGGCACTAACCTTGATTCATTTGATCAGCATCCCGGCCACTAATACTTCAGTAAACCCTGCCCGGAGCACAGGCCCAGCCTTATTTGAAGGCGGCATCGCTTTAAGTCAATTATGGTTCTTTTGGGTTATGCCCATCCTCGGTGCACTACTTGCAGGCTTTGTGTTCAAATGGTTTGAAGGCAAAAAAGAAGCTGAATAAACAAATTACTGCACGGCAGAATTATTTGTAATCATTAACAGATAGGCTACATCTGTTGCGTCTTCCCGGGTAGCCGGATTTAAAAAGGGAAGCGTTAATGTGCTAATGTGAAAATCTTTGAAGCGTTGAATCTCCATGTAATTGATCTGCCGTTCTTGCAGATCAATTAATCCTTGTTCATTCGTAAACATAATCAGGGTGTCGTGCGTTTCAACGGCCTGCATCATCACTTCCGAGTCCTTTGTTTCAGGAATTATCCTACCTGAATAGAAATCCAGTGATGAACGAAATGCAATGTATGCCAGAAGTTTTTCAGCAGGATAATCTTTTTCCTTTATAAACTCTCCTGCGGTGACGCCTGCCTGGTATCTTGACAAAGTTGGGTAAAAATGCATATTCAGCATAATTGCTAATCCAATGGCCGTCAGTAAAGTTGATTTGAAAAGTTGAGAAAATCCAACTGATTTTTTAATCATTGATAAAATAGAAAGCACAAGTACGGATACCAGGGCGATCCAGATTGGAATGGATCGCAAGGGAAATACATAAGTGCTAATAAAAATTATAGCTACCCAGAGTAATATATTAACCACGTGCTGAGTAATCGAAATGACCCGGAAGAACTTAAAAGATGCTGCGTTTTCGAGGAAATCACTCAAAAATGAAGCCGTTAGTATCGCTATTAATGGATATACTACAAACACATAATGAGGTAATTTATACTGTGATAATGACATCGCGATAAAAACGAGCGTGATGCCGCCCAGCGTTAGTACCTCTTGCTTTCTGGCAGATTTGAAATCTTTAAATACCA
Source organism: Marinilabiliales bacterium (assembly GCA_002869465.1). GTDB lineage: Bacteria > Bacteroidota > Bacteroidia > Bacteroidales > F082 > UBA4459. The sequence goes on along the minus strand of PKSW01000014.1, from coordinate 2,581 downwards.
GGACCCATTTTTTAACGTAAGCAACAAGTGCTAACAAACTCCAGGGCAAAAATGACCAAAGAAATGAATGAACAAAAAACATGGGTCCTGTGGTATCTACCCATACATTTTCGCCCGTTAAACGTCCGAAACTTTGGGTCCAGAAATAAAATTCTAAACCTGTATATCCATGCTGATTGTATAATCCGATCAGCATGGGGCTTAAAATCAGCAGAACTATAACCAAGCCAGGTACCCAAGGCCAATGAAAAATGAATCTCCACTGTTTTTGATACAATACCTGACATCCTATGGCGAGCACGGGAGCCATCAAACCTATCGGTCCTTTGACAAGCATTGCCAGTCCAATACCAACAAATCCCATTATTAAATGACTGATTCTACCTTGCTGAATATAGGCCATTATTTGCCAAATACTAAATATAACAAAAGCAGTCAGCATGGTATCGGTCCTTACATCATGATTAAAAAGAACGATTCCGAAAGTGCTGGCAAAAACTAATGCAGCTAACAATCCTGCCTGCCTGCCATAAAGAGATTCTGCCAATTTGAATGTGGCATAAATTCCTAATAAATTAACGATAATAGAAGGTAAACGATAAGCAAAATGCGAAATTCCAAATATTGAAAATGACAAAGAAGAAAGCCAGAATAAAAGTGGAGGTTTATCCAGGTAATCAATATCACGGTAGGCCACTTCGAGGTACGATCCAGATTCAAACATCTGCATGGCGATGGTAGCATATTGTGTCGCATCATTGTCCATCAAGGCGATCAAAACTGCTCCGACCAGATAAATCACCTGTATCACCAGCAGATAAATTAAAGTTTGCTGTTTGGTCATCTTTTTTTTAATAAAAGCCAAAATTAGAAATATAAATCCATTGTTCTCCAGTTTTGGCTTTTTACAACCAGCCATGATAAAAGCCTGTTCAAATTTATAGTAACTTTACGCCTCATTATTTTTTTCATAAACAGATTACATATGTTCAAAAAAGAAGTTTATATTGATAGAAGAAACCGGCTAAAAAAAGAAATGAGCACAGGCATTGCTCTGTTCCCTGGTAATGTGGAAGCTGCGTTTAATTATCCTGCCAACACTTATCATTTCAGGCAGGACAGTCATTTTCTTTATTTTTTCGGGATAGATTTACCAGGATTCGCTGCCGTAATTGATTTCGACAACGATCAGGAATATATCTTTGGAAACGATTTTGATATTGACGATATTATTTGGATGGGGCCCCAGCCCAAAGTAGCCGAATTAGCTGAAAAGGTGGGTATTACAAACACCTCTCCTATGAATGAATTACAAAACCTGATTGGTAAAGCTCTAAAAGATAGCCGGCACATTCACTTCCTTCCACCCTACCGTGGAGAAACTGATATTCAAATGGCTCAGTTGCTGAATACATCGGTTTTTGACATTCGAAAAAAGGCTTCTGTTCAATTAATCAAAGCAGTTGTTAAGCTTAAAGAGATTAAGGACGAATATGAAATAGCAGAAATTGAAAAAGCAGTTGATATCGCTTACGAAATGCACACGACTGCAATGAAAATGGCGAAACCCGGTGTGATTGAGCAGAAAATCGCAGGCACCATCGAAGGGATTTCACTGGCACTTGGTGGCCCAGCTTCATTTCCAATCATATTAAGTATGAATGTGCAAACCCTTCATAACCATTATCATGGAAATGTGTTGGAAGAAGGACGTATGATGGTGACAGATGCCGGTGCTGAAACCCAGCTTCATTATGCAAGCGACATTACAAGGACAGTTCCGGTTGGAGGAAAGTTCAGCACAAGGCAAGCAGACATCTATCAGGTAGTTCTGGACGCCAATATGAATTCTATTGAAGCCATTAAACCGGGCATTAAATACCGTGATGTGCATTTCCTGGCTGCTAAAACCATTGTTGAAGGTTTAAAAAATATTGGTTTGATGAAAGGTGATACGGAAGCCGCCGTGGAAGCCGGAGCACACACCTTATTCCTGCCGCATGGCCTGGGCCATATGATGGGCATGGATGTGCACGACATGGAAGGTTTGGGTGAAAACTACGTGGGATATGACGACCAAACCATACGTTCGAAAGAATTCGGCACTGCGTATTTACGTTTAGGTAAGGAATTAAAGCCCGGATTTGTCCTGACTGTAGAACCGGGTATTTATTTTATTCCTGAGTTAATTGATCAATTCAAAGCGGAGGGAAAATTCACTGATTTTATCAATTACGAAATTGTTGAAACCTACAAAGATTTTGGGGGTGTGCGTATCGAAGACGATGTGCTGGTGACAGAATCTGGTTATCGGTTGCTCGGGAAACCGATACCTAAGACAATTGAAGAAGTTGAAAGAACAATGGCAGAATCATTGTAAAGGCAAAAGGCGGCAATGCAGTCTTTCTTGTTACTCCATAAAAAGTTTCTTATTAATAATTGCCTTCTCCGTTATTAAACGGACCAAAACATACGAATACTTTTTATCAAGCGGGATTGTCATTTCATTACCTGATGCATTTCTCACCTCTTTGATGATTCTTCCGGAAAGATCAAAAATTTGAACTGTGATGTTTTTATA
>PKSW01000117.1 GCA_002869465.1 Marinilabiliales bacterium | reverse complement strand
TGACATCAAACGTGCCTGGAGCCCCATTTTAGAATCCCCCATTTCACCCTCAATTTCACTCCTGGGAGTCAGGGCTGCTACTGAGTCGATTACCACCACATCAATGGCTGCCGACCTGATCAGGCTATCGGCTATTTCCAGCGCCTGCTCACCGTTATCAGGTTGCGAGATCAGCAAATTTTGAATGTCAACACCCAATTTATCGGCGTAAAACCTGTCGAAAGCATGCTCTGCATCAATAAAAGCGGCAATTCCGCCAGCTTTTTGCGCTTCTGCAACGATATGCAGCGCCAGGGTTGTTTTTCCTGATGATTCGGGGCCATATATTTCCACGACCCTTCCTTTTGGTATACCACCCACCCCTAAGGCAAAATTCAACCCGATAGATCCGGTGGAAACTGCTTCCACTTTATCTATTGCGTTATCACCCAGTTTCATGATCGTACCCTTACCATACGATTTTTCAATCTTGCCGAGGGTTGCCTCCAATGCTTTTAATTTTTGTTCTTTGATTTTGTCGTTGTTCTCTTTTGCTTTATCGCTGGTCATAGTCGCTATTGTTATATTGTTTCTAAAATCTGGTTGGTATGGTCTTTCGTTTTCACTTTCGTGAATACTTCCTGGATGATGCTTTTTTCGTCAATCACAAATGTGGTTCTGAGCAATCCCTCGTATTCACGTCCGTACAGCTTTTTAGGGCCCCACGCACCATAAGCTTTGATGATGGTTTTATCTTCATCGGCAATGAGGGGAAACGGAAGATCGAATTTTTCAATAAATTTCTGATGTGATTTCTGGCTGTCGGGGCTTACACCTACCACCTGGTATCCTTTTGAAAGCCACATGTCGTAATTATCCCTCAGGTCGCAAGCTTCTGATGTACAACCGGGGGTATTGTCTTTCGGGTAAATATAAAGGATCAGTTTTTTACCTTTAAAATCAATTAACTGTACTTTTTTTCCGTCCTGATCGAATCCTGAAAAATCAGGTGCGGCATCTCCTTTTTTTAATTTCATCTTCGTTTTTGCTTTTTACAAAGATAGCTTAAAATATACTTTTGATATTTCAAAAAAACATTTAAAATTTTGAATCATTTAAATTAAAAAATGATCAGCTTTTTCAACCTGGAGGATCTACCTTCAGAAATGATTTGATAAAAATACACGCCAGCGGAAAAAGAAGTTATATCCAATGCGATTTCTGTTTCATCTGCACTTACAGCTAATGTGCTAATCATCTCACCCTGCGAATTGATTATTCTGAGTTCGCCGTCATGCTTCAGGCTTATTGGGATCGTTGTTTTTACTTTTGCCGGATTGGGCATATTCTGACCCATAAATATATCTGAAAGCGCATCCTCAAACTCTTGTGTGGATAATGAATTGTTAAACCAATAATAGGTTTGCCTCATGATCTGGTTGGTGGTGGGCACCTGCCCGATCATTTCGAAACCACAGGCAAAATAGATCACTTTAAAGTTATTGGTGGCTGCTTTCACAACGGCTGCCTTGTCATTCGATTCATAATAAAATACTTCATCAGCGCCATTTCTGGCCGCAATATTATCAGGATACATATTTCCGTCATAAATATCTACCAGAAAAGCACTCGGCACTTTTGAATACACATCATCACTGGTGTTTGCATATAGAATGTGCTGGGACGAATTGCCATCATTGAGATAATCGGCAAACAGGTAATTTTGATAAAAATCGGTAGCCTCGGGTGAACCATGAGAATATGCAGCCCCACTCATTAAATCCCATCCAATATCCTGACCGGAGATCATCAGATTTCCCCCGTTGTTCATAAATGTTTTAACCGATTGTATCTGTTCAACAGTCATAGAAGGAAAAGTCCAGGCAATGTTCAGGTACATATTTTTGACATCACTAAAAGCCCTGTCGTTCATACCCTGCACAAATACATTTGCCGGAATGGTTGACTGTGTATTACAGCCCGCCGACTCCAGTCCTTCAGAAAACACATAATCATAATATCCGGATTCAGGTCCTCCGGAACCATTGACCACCAGGTCAGTAACATCAGATATTACAAAGAAATGCAAATACCTTTCGGGAGCCTCCGGATATGATACAGATCTCATCTTCACAATAAATTCAACCATTCCAGATGTTTCTCCAGGTTCTATTTGAAAAATAATCTCCTCGTTCATATTTTGCTCCAGTGATACGATTGCTGAATCAACATAGGATATTCCATCAAAAATAAATGAAGCTTCCCAATCGTCAGGCGATTCTATGGCTTCCAAAACTATTTCAAATTCTTCCTCTCCCAATAAGCTGCTTTTTGCTTGCAGGACAAATTCTGTGGTCGCATGCGATTCTCCTTTTTTTACCTGTACAGTATCCATCAAGCTTACATTTCCGATATACATATTGGTTCCGCCCTTAGCTTTGACGACTGTCCCTGTATAAATCTCCTGTTGTGTTTCGCCGACAAAAACAGCTATTTCGCAATCTTCAACTACAACAGGAATTTCACGTATTTGCTGAGGCAACTGGTAAACGAACTCTTTTCGAATAAAAGTACCCTGTCTCGTATTCATAATTAATTCACCCCATTGACCGGTAATCAGCTCACGAAGCATATGCATATGTTCGTATTCATTGCCACTGCCACCCAACTGTGGACCAAAAACATGGCTTTGAAGCAAAGCAATATTCAACCGATTTGTTGGCAGGGGGCTGTTTGCCGTATAATACAATTCAACAACAATATTGAGCTCCCTGTTTATTGAATCATATGTAGATTGAACGCCCACATTTACCGGAGACATTTCATTCATTATTTGGTTGGCACTCGCCGTCCAGTCGCCTCTGCCCATGGCTGTATGGGAACCTTTAAATATGTGCCTGTTGATCGTTCCCATTGGATAAGCTGTTACGCCGGCCTGAATGGCCAATGAATCGCCCCAACTTGTTCTGTAATCGGGATCACCCTGTTGCGGAACGGCATAACTTCCCTGGTGGATGGAAATGATGGCCACTCGATTGGGGTTTTGATCCATCAATGCCTGTCCGATCGCATGTCCATCCGGGCAATAGCCACAGTAAATCCCTGTAAATTCCTCTAAAACAACATTTTTAGGTAGCGGATCGGTAGCTACCAGGCTTTGCGCAGACAAACTGAATGTGATCGGAAATGAAAGTAGCAGAATTAAATAGTGTCTGAGCGAGTTCATTTTGATAATTTGTTTTTTGCGTAATATCTGCATACGTCTTTTAAACCACATGTCTCACATTTGGGTTTCCGGGCTATGCATACATATCGCCCATGAAGGATGAGCCAGTGATGTGCCAACGGAATCAATTCTTCCGGAATATGTTTCACCAATTCCATTTCAGTTTGCAATGGATTTTTTGAGCGGGTGGTCAGGCCGATTCTTTCGGAAACCCTGAACACATGTGTATCCACC
>PKSW01000232.1 GCA_002869465.1 Marinilabiliales bacterium | reverse complement strand
TTCCTGGGGTGTTGGATTGGGATTGGGCTCATCCTTTTTACAGGCTTGAAAAACAAAAAAGAATCCAATTACAATAAGCAATACATGTTTCATAATAATAGGTGTTTAGTTAATTAAATGAAACGTAAATATGCTTTATTGGCTTTGGTTTTAAGGGTAACGCAACTTAATTACAATATATTGCATTTTTTCGATAAAATTTATTTTTGATTCCTGTCTTTTAAGAATTGCCTTGCGGTCATTTCAACACTCTCCTTAACTGGTATCATCTTCATGTCGGTTGCATGAATTAACTTTTTATTTGAATACTGATAATAACGGTTCGAAGACTTAATGGCAGAGGGTGTAATGGAAGGTTGATTTCTATTGAACAAACTCATTATTTTTGCCAACCTCCACCCTATGGCGCCCAATAATTTGCCAGCTTTGTATTTAGGTACCGGGACATGCATTGATTCAGCTATCCATTCAAAAAGCTGTTGGTATGAAATATTTTCAGAAGTAACAATAAAGCGGGAGCCCGATAAATCGCTATCCATTAATTTAAGCATTGCTGTAACTACGTCATTTACATCCACAAATCCATTAGTTCCTCTCGGATAAAATTTCAGTCCCTTGTAAATCGTAGTAAAAATTTTCGGGCTTCCATGATCCCAATTTCCGGGTCCTAAGATGACGCCTGGATTTACAATTACAGCATTCAAACCCTCTGCCATGCCCCGCCATACTTCCCTTTCTGCCTCGTACTTGCTTTTTGAATACAGCGATTTATTTTTAGATGGATCCCAGGGTGTTTCTTCATCAATCACCTCATGATCTGCTTCATAACCAAAAGCACCGATTGAACTCACATAGCATAGCCTTCCAACATTCTTTTCCACTGCTGCATTAACCACGTTGGCTGTACCCTGTACATTGGTATTCAGCAATTCCCGGCCATCGCCAGAATCAAGGGAAACCATGGCTGCCGTATGATATAATTGATCAACACCTTCAAACGCATCCAACAATGAGAAGATATCATGCAGATCACCATCAACCCATTTTATGTTTTTAAGAAGTTCAACAGAACGATCAGAATACCGGGAAAATATTTTTTTGGTTAATTCAATCGAAGAATCCGGTCGCTTTAATGCTTTTACTTCAGCGCCTTCTGATACCAAACGATATAAAAGATGTGCACCTAAAAATCCTGTTCCACCGGTTACTAAAATCATGCAACGAAAATAACTTAATTTTGCAGATGATGATACCCTATTTATCATACGATGAGCCTTTGTTTCGTCCACCCAGCGAAGCTTATTCACTGATATTCCAGGTAACCCTGGGTTGCTCGTGGAACCGATGTGCTTTTTGTGAAATGTATACTTCCAAAAAGTTCAGTGTCAAAAAAGAAACAGATGTTTTTAAGGAAATTGAAGCTTTTAGGGAATACAGTAGTGACATCAGGAAAGTGTTTTTAGCTGATGGAAATGCTTTCGTTTTATCATTTGAAAGGTTATCACGTATACTGGACAAACTGCACGAAAGCTTTCCTAAATTAAATCGGGTTTCAGCCTATGCGTTGCCCAAAGACATTTTATCAAAATCGGACAAAGAATTAAAAACTCTGTCTGACAAAGGTTTGAAACTATTATATGTAGGCATTGAAAGCGGCGATGATGAATTACTTCCACGAATTCATAAGGGCGAAACTTTTGAGAGCTCTTTTGAGGCGCTCATCAAAGCCCGGAAAGCAGGTATAAAACTGTCGGTGATGATCCTGAACGGATTGGGTGGAAAGAAATATTCGGAACAACATGCGATCAATTCAGCAAAAGTGGTGAATGCCATCCAGCCTGAATACTTGTCAACGCTCGTGTTGAGTTTTCCTTATGGTATGGATCATTTTAAAAAACGATTTGAAGGAGAATTCAAGGAACTTAGCAAAACTGAATTGATCCTGGAAATGGGTAATTTTATCAACCATTTACAACTTGAAAGCACTATTTTTCGTAGTGATCATGCTTCCAACTACCTGATTTTAAAAGGTATCTTGAATCGTGATAAAGGAGAATTGCTTAGAAGAATAAGTCAAGTATTGCAAGATCCTTCGCATGCTAATCTACGACCCGAATGGATGAGGGGCTTGTAATTCAAATATCTACTTGTTGTTCCCTGTCCACAAATCAGCAAATACTTATCTTTGCGCAAAATTGAAAGAAACGTGAGTGAAATAAAGAATTTTGTTGAAGAATTACGCTGGCGTGGCATGATCCATGACATGACACCGGGAACCGAAGAACAACTGCAAAAAGAAATGACATCGGGCTATATCGGCTTTGACCCAACCGCTGATTCGCTGCATATTGGCAACCTGGTTCCGGTGATGTTGCTGGTGCATTTGCAACGAAGTGGGCATAAACCTTTTGTACTGGTTGGTGGTGCTACGGGCCGTGTGGGTGATCCTTCCGGAAAAAGTGAAGAAAGACAATTGCTGTCAGTCGATCAGATCAATCACAACCTCGAAAGCCAGAAAAATCAACTGATGAAATTCCTGGATTTTGCGCAAGGAGAAAATAAAGCCGAAGTTGTAAACAATTACGACTGGTTCAAGGATTTCAGTTTTCTTGATTTTATCAGGGATGTGGGCAAACACATCACCGTCAATTATATGATGTCGAAAGATTCTGTTAAAAAGCGGCTCGAAAGCGGCATGTCGTTTACTGAATTCAGCTACCAGTTAGTACAAGGCTACGACTTTTACTGGTTGTACAAAAACAAAGATGTACAATTGCAGTTGGGCGGCTCCGACCAATGGGGAAATATTGTAACCGGCACCGAACTGATCAGGCGCAAATATTTTGCCGAAGAACAAAAAGAAGCAGAAGCTTTTGCCCTCACCTGCCCGCTCATCACCAAAGCTGATGGCAGTAAATTCGGTAAGAGCGAAGGCGGTAATGTGTGGCTCGACGCTGAAAGAACATCTCCCTACAAGTTTTATCAGTACTGGCTAAATGCTTCGGATGAAGATGCTGAAAAATGGATCAAATTTTTTACGTTGCTTCCTGAAAATGAAATAAATGACATTATCACCCAACACCGTGAAGCCCCCCATTTACGCATACTCCAGAAAGCGCTTGCAAAAGATGTGACCATCCGGGTACATTCAGAAGAGGACTATAATATGGCTGTTGAAGCTTCCGAGATATTATTCGGAAAAGGTACCACAGAAACACTGAAAAAACTTTCAGAAGATGTGTTACTTTCTGTTTTTGAAGGCGTACCCCAGTCTGAAATTTCCCGCTCCGAATTTGAGCAAGGCATTGGTTTACTCGATTTTCTTTCTGAAAAAGCAGATGCTTTCAAATCGAACGGGGAAGCCAGGCGAATGCTCAAAGAAAATGCTGTAGCCATCAATAAAGAAAAAATAAAAGACGACTATCAAATTGGAGTTAAGGATTTATT
>PKSW01000025.1 GCA_002869465.1 Marinilabiliales bacterium | reverse complement strand
CCAACCCCTTTAACAATCAGCTCTTTATCAATATCGGTGATTTTTATAGGCAATGCATCGCTACTCACTTTATCAAGTATCATCCCCACGGCACATGTATTATGTGTCATCGGGTCAATAAGAATGAACGAGCCTGTGCTTCTGTTTTTTGAGTATGGATCGAAAAACAACGGTTTATTAGATGTGATCAGCACCCTGCCAATTTCATTTAATGAAAGACCCAGCACCTCCGATTTCTCAAGTGTATTTACATCCACCCGGTATCGGATGGCATCAATACGCGCTTTGGTAGTGCTGGTGTTGTGTTTAATAAAAAATTGGGTGTTTCGGTCCATCGGGTGTTCATCCATCCATACCAGCATCGCTTCAAACCGACGCTCAATTTTAGGCAGATTATGTGGATGAACGAGCATATCACCTCTCGACACATCAATTTCATCTTCCAGTGTGATGGTTACGGATTGTGGCGGAAAAGCAAAATCAGGATCCCCGTCATAAGTAACTATAGATTTCACACGTGACGTTTTTCGTGACGGTAATACCATCACTTCATCACCCTTGTGTACTACTCCTGATGCTATTCTTGCTGCAAATCCCCGGAAATTGTGACTCGGCCGGATCACGTACTGCACGGGAAATCTAAAATCCCTAAAATTACGGTCGCTGCTTACATAGGCCGTTTCGAGAAATTCAAGCAGGCTTTTCCCATGATACCAGGGCATATTTGGAGAAATATCCACCACATTATCTCCTTTAAGCGCTGAAAGCGGGAAAAACCGAACGTCCTGCACATCCAGTTGAGTAGTAAATTCACGATAATCCTGGCAAATCTTATCATACACTTCCTGGCTATAATCGACAAGATCCATTTTATTCACTGCCAGCGCAATATGCTTTATTCCCAACAGCGAAACCAAGTAGGTGTGCCTCCTGGTTTGGGTAATCACTCCCAAGGTGGCATCCACAAGAATGATGGCCAGGTTGGCCGTGGAAGCTCCGGTGACCATATTTCGGGTATATTGCTCATGACCCGGTGTATCAGCAATGATGAATTTTCTTTTGTTAGTAGAAAAATACCGGTAGGCGACATCGATGGTGATACCCTGCTCACGTTCGGCTTTAAGCCCATCCAACAGTAAGGCATAATCAATTTCCTCTCCTGCATGTCCTTCTCGCTTACTGTCTCTTTCAAGAGCTGCCAGTTGGTCCTCATATAGTTTTTTACTGTCGAATAATAACCTGCCTATCAGAGTTGATTTTCCATCATCTACAGATCCTGCTGTTAGAAATCGCAATAAGTCTTTTTTCTGGTCCTGGTCAAGGAAGGTTTTTATATCCAATGCTGACATATGTCTTTTTTTGTAGCGTTATTAATTTGTTTCTGACTAAAAATACCCTTCTCGTTTCTTTTGCTCCATGCTGGCTTCCTGGTCGAAATCTATAACCCTTGTGGTTCGTTCCGACTTGGTTACCGTCATCATTTCTTCAACGATTTTTTCAATGGTATCTGCATATGAATCAATAGCGCCGGTTAATGGATAACATCCCAAAGTTCTGAATCGAACCATTCGCATTTTGGCTTGTTTCCGCAGTTCTTCCGGCATACGATCATCATCTACCATGATCAAATTTCCGTCGATCTCTACAATAGGCCTTTCTTTAGCAAAATATAAGGGTACAATCGGAATATTTTCAATGCGTATATATTGCCAGATATCCAGTTCAGTCCAGTTGGAGATCGGGAAAACACGTATGGATTCCCCTTTATGCACCTTGGCATTGTATGTATCCCATAACTCAGGTCGCTGGTTTTTGGGATCCCATTGGTGGAAACGATCACGAAAAGAGTAAATCCGTTCCTTGGCCCGTGACTTCTCTTCATCTCTTCGTGCCCCTCCAAAAGCGGCATCAAACTTATATTTGTTCAAACCTTCAAGCAATGCCTGGGTTTTCATTACATCGGTATGCACTTTACTTCCGTGCGTAAAGGGGCCTATCCCTTTTTTAAAGCCCTCTTCATTATAATGGGCAATCAAATCCCATCCATTTTCCTTGGTATATGATTCGCGAAACTCGATCATTTCCTTGAATTTCCATTTGGAATCGATGTGCATCAATGGAAAAGGTACTTTACCCGGATAAAATGCTTTTTCCGCAAGGCGAACCATCACTGATGAATCCTTTCCTATCGAATAAAGCATCACAGGATTTTCAAATTCGGCAGCCACTTCCCTGATGATCTGGATCGATTCGGCTTCCAGTTCTTTTAAATTATTTATGGTGTAATTATCCATTATCTATGATTTGATATCCATTCATATTTTATTCCTGATCGTATTTGATGATCGGTAGAATATGCTGAAGACATACCTCAACACATTCATCCACAGAAAGCTTATCTGTATGTAATACAATGTCAGCATCATCAGGTATATCAAAAGGTGAGTCAATACCTGTGAAATTCTTGATTTCTCCCCGGCGTGCTTTTTCATACAATCCCTTCACATCTCTTTGCTCACACACCTCAATGGGCGCATCCACAAAAACTTCAATAAAATTCTCTTCGCCAATGATCTTTTTGGCCATATCACGAATTTCATTCGTCGGGCTGATAAAACTGTTGATGCAAATAATACCGCTGTCCATGAGCAATTTCGACACTTCAGAAATCCTGCGAATATTTTCATAGCGGTCTTCTTCCGAAAAACCCAGGTTATTGTTGATACCACTGCGAATGTTGTCTCCATCCAATACTTGGGTCAGGTATCCCATTTTATTCAAAGCCACTTCAAAATGTTGCGCGATAGTTGTTTTTCCGGCACCTGATAATCCTGTCATCCAGATTACCCTGGATTTTTGATTCAGCAGTTTTTCTTTTGCATCCCTTTTTAGTAATCTGTCAAAAGTGGTGTGTATGTTTTTGTTCTCTGGCATAAAAATCAATTTCTATTAATTATCTCTTTCTCCCGAGGCTATAAACCACGGATTCAATAAATTCTTTTTGTTATATGTTAATGATGTTTGCTCGTCTTCAGCCAGAACAACCTTTCCTCTTGCTGCATTCACAATGGCATGACCTGCTCCAGTATCCCACTCCATGGTTGGTGCAAAACGCGGATAAATATCTGCCATCCCTTCTGCTATTAAGCATAGTTTTAAGGAACTTCCTTTGGATACGGTTTGGATATTGGAGTGATCCTTTTTCAAATTCTCGATAAATTCGGCTGTTTCAGCACTCAAATGGGAGCGACTGGCCACAACTCTGAATGCATTTTCATTTTTAATTTCGGGCAAATTAATGGCTTTTTTTCTTAAGTCCTCAACCGAACCGTCATATTCTTCTGTGCTATGGAGTTTAAAAGCACCCTGATTCTCAATACCCACATATAAAACATCGGCTACCGGCACGTATATGACACCCGCAATCGGTTTTCCATGATCGATCAAAGCAAT
>PKSW01000080.1 GCA_002869465.1 Marinilabiliales bacterium | reverse complement strand
TTATGCGGCTTGGTAAAACAATTGATTAGAAGTAAAGTAGATTTCGGCACAAAAGGCGACCCCATTTTAGTATCATGGCAGATAGTTCTTAGTTAATTATCAATCCGAGTTTAGGTGGCATAAAGATACACCAACTCTTGATAAATGTCAAGCTTTGTTATATATTTTTTTATTAACAATTATCAAGAGTCTCTTAAAACTTAATTTTTTAATATGGTAGTTTAAATATTATTTCATCAAAACGACCTTTGTATTAGCAACTTGATAACCAACTTGCAACCTGCATAAATAAACCCCAGCATCTTTAAATGAAAAATCAAGTTTGCGTTTGTAGTTCTCCGATTTAGTGATTCTTTCCTCCCTGAACAATAGTTTTCCATAAGAATCAAATACACTTAATATGACCTTTTTACTGATGCCAACGTTGGCGTTAACAGCAGCCATTCCATGTGTTGGATTTGGACTAATTGAGAATTCTAAATTATTTGATGTTAATTCTTCAATTCCAGTTTGAGTGCCAATTGTTAAGGTCATTGTATCCTTAGCAAAACTTCCAGGCTCATAACCATTTGCCTGAATTATAAGTCGCACCTGCCCATTGGTTATATCCTGATTACCCCTTACATACTTTGAATTTAAAATACCATTGGTTAAAAAGCTGCCATCACCTGTTGTAAACCATTCTATCGCATTGTAGTTGGTTGCTTCACCACTCGTTGTATAAATATAATCGCTTGGTTCAATGGTTGTATCATTTCCTGCATAGGCAGTTACATTTTCAAATTCTTCTGTAAGATCCAAAGCAAAGATCCGTGTTCCCCAATTTCCCACATTGGCTTCACTCTTTGGGTACATATTGGTAAACCAGAAAGTAGTATCATTTGCAGGATCTACCATCATGGAAGCATAATCTCCCCAACGATTCTGGTCAAATAAATCATGATAGGTATTTATGTAATTTAAACCAGTAAACAATTCCATTTCCATATAGGTCATTTCGCCCAAAGGATCACCTGCTCTTCTCCCTGTCATGCGCACAGAAGGGAAAGTTTCTTCGTCTGAAACCGTATAACCCATAGCAATATCACCGTTTGCGTTGATGGCGATACTTGGTTGATACCGATGGCTTTCATCTGGTGCGTAGCTACCCTGCTGATACACATACCATTCAGCATCTTCTTTCCTTAATTCATACCAAATTGGGTAATGTTGTTCACCGTCATACATGGTAAAAGTACACACCATGCTTTCATGCGTTCCGAAATCTCGGTAGGTAACCGGGTACATCATAAACAAAGGTATGGTCACTACATTTTTGTTATTTATCGGCTGAGGTGCACCTGGTCCAGAATTTATAATAGGAAAGACTTGTCCAATATCAAATTGAGCCACTTTGTTGAAAGTAGAAGCTTCAAGATCATTCCAGTCGGTGTTTACTTCATATACATCCAATGATAAATACCAAGGTTCAAGTGTATCAGGATTATCAACTGTCACCACGTAATTTGGTATATCATACACAATATTTCCCCTCATATCGGCTGCTATTGGGAAGAACCTGTCAATATCAGGATCTGGAATTTCAAATTCTATGATAGTCACTTCCTCTTCACCTGCAATCATAGCTTCCTTGTCAACCACCGTTACGAGAGAGTATAAGAAAGGGAATGATATTGGATTTTCGTAAAGATTATATGTAATATAATACCCATCCGGCCAGATTGAAATCTTTGGATAATCATTTACACCATCAAATTCAATGGCATAACAATTATACGCCCCCAGCGGATCATTACTTTCTGAAACGGCTACCATTTCATAAAAGATTTCCTGATTAATGCTGTATGACATGCTTGATATGACCCACCTGTCTGACATGTAATCGTATTTAAAAACGGGATCGCTCCAATGAAATTGATGCCATGGACCAGGTAAAGACAACCATAAACTATTGTTATCTACAGGTCCGTATAACAAATTACCTGATTTATCCCATAAGGCGAAAGCATTGTTTACCGATTGCATATAATATTGGTCGCTGACATCCCCATTGGGATCAGCCGGATACACACCGTTCACATTATCAACTCCCTCAAAATTCAATATGGGTCCTCTCCCACTTCTATTTCCCTGATTTCTTTGAATATTAGGGCTAAACCGATCCGTATGAAAAACATTAAATGGTAATTCCTTTTCTTTTGACATAAAATTTTTAACCACATACTGCTCTTGATGGATGCCAGGTATGACCACCTCCATATTCCTTACGGCTTCTGATTTACCCATAAATATGGCTTTTGAAACATTAGCATGTTGGTTTTGAGCTATTAAAGCGACTGAAATGAATATAACCAGCACACTAACCGTAATTTTCAATAATCGTGTATACATCATCTTTAGATTTTATAGTTATTTCAATAGTTACTTGGTATGAATTAATTTAATGGTTTCAGAAACGCTACCAAACGAAAATTTTAAGTAGTAGATGCCCGGCGACAAATGTGAGGCATTCCAATTCACAGAGTGATTTCCCTTATTAAGATTTTCACTAAGTAAAAGTTATATTTTGTTGCCTAACATATCATAGACTTTTGCACCTGCAAATCCCCTGTATGGAATCTTAAACTCAATTGTTGTACTTACAGTAAAAGGGTTCGGGTAGGCTCTTAATTGAATTTTTGCTTCGTCGGTAAAGTAATTATGAAGTATTCCTATAACATAAAATTCATCAGCTCCAATATCCACATTACCATAGGACGGGCGGGGATCTCCGTCATAATCAGAATCAGGACAGTTAAATGTAATTCCTTCTATTTCAATTATATCAATTCCAGTATTAAAACATGGACTATCCGTATCAACATGACATAATGAATCAATAAAGACAGGATCTTGATAAAAATTGTTGATCCCTCCCCAGTTTCCATATATATCATCCGGGTCAATATCACAATAGGATATAGTCATATCAGATGTACCTGCCCAATAATATACATCATTTCCATATATAGCTGAGTTCTCCCAGAAAATACTATTTAAAATAATAGGCGTTATTTCTTCGCATTGAAAATGTAAAGCACCACCTCGATAATCAACTGAATTATTAGTGAACGTATTATTTATCAACGTAGGTTGATTGAATCCCCTGGAACTTGAAGATAATTTAGATTTTCCAGCCGGATGAAAAATACCCATTCCTCCACCAATATGCGATTCGTTGCCTTCAAATACGTTATTTGTGACAAGCAAATTAAAAGAACTACGTGAAAAAATCCCACCTCCATTATATGCTTCATTATTATTAAAATAATTTGCATCAAAAATCACTTCCGTTTCATAGGCATCTAGTAAGCAAATTCCACCCCCCGACCTATTGCTTTCGTTTAAAGGCACAATATTTTGTATAAAGTTGTTATTTGATACCGTAATTTTTCCTGTTGGTTCCTTAAAAAAGATTCCT
>PKSW01000369.1 GCA_002869465.1 Marinilabiliales bacterium | reverse complement strand
ATTTTTCCAATTTCAATCAAAGAATCCCAGCTTTGATTTATGTATAAATGATAGGTAACAGAATCTACATATCGGTAGTCAAATTGCTTAGCAAATCCCTGTATGGTGATGCTCAATAACAGTATTGTGCCAAAAGAAAAACCGCTAATCCACTTTATTCTTTTCATTTAGAAAACCCTTACTGCAATCTGTTCCTGACCATTTATGGATGTATGAATTTGACTGATCCCTTTGGAGTCGATCATAATTTGAAACTCAAAGTCAGGTGTTTTCAATCGCCTATATCCGAAATATGTTTTTGATTCCAGGAGGATTTCCTGTTGATCTTCTTTTTCTTTATGAGAAGTATATACCAGCTCAAAACGGGTCGTCAAAAACTTAAAAAAGGGTGCACAAAAATCCTGTACCAGCTTGATCAATTTTCCCGGATATAATGATAATGGATAAGTGTCGGTTATTTTCATCCCTTTATAAAATGCCGTTACTATTTTATAGGACGAAAGGAAAAAATAGTACAGCAAGCTATCTTTTTTACCATCAAAACTGGTAAAATAAAACACATCTCCTAATTGTCTGAAGAAAGCTTTGGCACCACTTGTCTTGCATAAAATATAGGTATTCTTATACATATCAGACTCCACTACCCAATCTGCTTTTTTATCATTCATCTCAAACTGCAAGCTTTGCCCGGGAATAAAATGATAGGCGTTGTACAGCAACTCATTTCGAACCGGGTTCGTCACTATTTGATCCAATTCAGGAATGGCCGAAGTTTCGAAATTGAAAGTTAGGTTTGTGTTGTTTACAATTGCCGAAAATGGGTATTTGATGGTTTCTGAACCGATGGAAGGATTCGACTGAAATTGCATATGAATATGGGGTATGGGCGATCTGCCTGAATTGCCGCAATGACCCAGCAGTTCCCCTTGCTTTACCACCTGTTCTTTGACCACTTTAATGCTGTCCTTTTTCAGGTGACTCATCTGTGAATATAAGCCTTCGGCATGTTTAATAACGATGCTGTTGCCCCAGTTTTTCTCCAGGTTCATATCCCCGATAGCATTGTCATCGATACCGTCTTCTATTTCAACGATCGTCCCGTCAGCAGGAGCAGTTACAGGTTTGTTAAAACAATAATAATGTTCAGGGCGGTTGCCTGATTTTTCATATGCTTTTCCTTCCTCATCCACAATTTCAAAATCCCATGCATATTGCCATTCTTTTTTGTGGGTATGTGCTCCCTGGTGCGCTTGTGTTACTTTCCATTCACCCCAGAAAGGCAGTTTCATGGAAAACCAGGGCAATGCGCCAAAACGCGATACATAATTGTTATAATTATATACATGCTTCTCTGGTGAATATTGCTGAATATGAACCGGGGAAAGCGTTTTTATCCTCTTCTCCCTGAATTTCAAAACATAGAGAAAAAGGATCACAATGATGTTAAACGGCAACGAAAAAATGGACAGCCCATAAAATGAAAACAAATACGAAGTGCTGGATATGGTGATGGCAACCAGCGGCGTTAACAGCATCACCCATAGCACAGACCGTTTTGAAGGAACGATAAAAAAACCCCCTACCGCAATGGCTGTCAGAATGTAGTTAAAACCAATATAACTGTAACTTAATTCACTGATATCGGCACCAATGAAGTAATAGAAATAGTAGGCAGTAAAAAATCCAATTAATGACAACAGAAAAGCAATGCGGGAATAAAAAAGCAGACCGACAGCTATAAGCATACCGGCGAACATATGATACTGGAATAAGATGGCGCTCAGTGATTTAAAATATATTCGCAACGATTCAAAAATGGCCAGTTCGTTGAACCATTCATACAGTTGTACCATATTCATACCACCGATGGCGTACATTTCATTCAGGCTGTAAATTCCCCTTTCGCTGATGCTTAACGAAGCATACCCCCGGCTTGCTATGATTACCATCCAGATACCGAATAAAAAGGGGATACTTAAATAGGGCAGGCCATATTTTGCCAAAATACCTTCTGTACCAATGGTAAAAAACAGGGTGAGTATGGAAATGAATAACAGCACGATATAGAATTCGACAGATGGCTGGTAATAAATTCCGATGCCCAGTCCTACCATCAAAGCATTAAAACCGTAAGCCCCGGAAGCGACCTTTTCGCGGTTCAGTCCAAGTACAATCGCGATCGTATTCGCAATAACAACCGCCAGCAAGCCGGAAATCCCAGCATACACATCAAAAAAAGTGACGATAACCAGAATCGCGGCAAATACTTTGTTCTTTGAGAAAAAGACCTGCGAATAACTGTATAGCAGACTGTTCAGAATATCTGAAAGCGGATCATTTTTAAGGCCTATGTTGTCTGTTGTTTTCAAAACCGTAGCAAGTTACCAATTTAAAGCTACAGCTCAAATTTTTCAAGGTGTTTTGGAACTCTTTCCAGTTCCAGCAACCTGTCGAGAGTTTCGCTTTCCCTGATCACATGTACATTTCCTTCCATGTCGATCATCACGATCCGTGGCCTTAAAGTGATGAACTGCATCCACTGAGTCATGTTGTAAGCACCCACACTTTGTATCACCACATGATCGCCTTTGTTCATGAGTGGTAAATTCACATTTTCACGAATCACATCAATGTTCATGCATAAAGGACCATATACCACCGTGTCTTCAGTATGATGGGTGAAAGCTTGTGCAGGGGTAATTTTATGATCGTACCAGAAGGAGGTGAAAAGAATATTTACGCCAATATCAAGAATCGTCGTTCTCCGACCGTCTGACAATCGTTTATTGGAGATGACCGTACCCAGCAAATTGGCAGTATCATCAATTAACGCACGTCCTGTTTCCAATATTAACAAGGGCAATTTATCAGGAGGGAAGTTACTGTTGATGAGGGTACTTGTAATGGCCTCGGCAAAATCATCAATGGTCGGGTTGGTATCAATACCGGGTAAAAAGCTGCCTTTTAAATTATTTTTTGAGGCGAAACCGCCACCCATATCAATATACTGTATCTCGTGCTGGTATTTGTCCTTGATGCCAATGGCCAGGTCAGCCAGTTTGCCTGCTGCAATCGCATAAGCATTTGGCGACAGCATAAAAGTACCTATATGCGTATGAAGTCCCACCAGTACCATATTTTCGTAACGCATGATCTTATTCAATGCATCCCAGGCCTGTCCATTCTCATAATTAAAGCCGAATCGATCCCACATCGGATAGATGCCCGTATCCATATTCACACGGATAGCTACACGTGCTTTCTTATTGGCTTCTTTGGCTATTTCCTGAAGGCTGTATAATTCATCCAAATGATCAATATGGATCAATGCATTATGAGCCACGGCTTTTCTGAGATCGTCTTCCGATTTATCAGGACCATTAAAAATAATTTTAGAACCTTCTACCTGGTTATTCAATGCTTTGTCAAACTCAAAACCCGAGACGACTTCTGCCCACGAACCTTCCTGGTGAAATGT
>PKSW01000422.1 GCA_002869465.1 Marinilabiliales bacterium | reverse complement strand
GACGCGTGGGATCAATGTATCGACTGCGGTCATTGTGTGGCCATTTGTCCTACCGAAGCTATGTATCAGCGCTCCATGAGTCCTGAAGATTGTTTGCCGATAGATATTCACCAGGTCCCTCAATTAGATAAGGTGAAACAATTTTTAATGACAAGGCGCTCTATTCGCACCTATATCAACAAACCTATTGAAAAAGAAAAAGTAGAGCAATTGTTGGATATTTCGCGATTTGCTCCCAATGGCGCTAACCGCCAGGTGCTTCACTGGGTTGTGGTTAATGATCCGGCCCGAGTTCACAATATTGCTAAGCTGACCATCGATTGGATGAAAGAAATGAAGGATAAGAATAATGCACTTTACAAGGAAGCCAATTTAGAGCTGTTTGTCAATCCCTGGGATGCTGGTGAGGACCATATATCAAGGGGCGCACCTTGTTTTATTATGGCCACCGCACCAAAAGATGAACGTACGGCTCCACCTGCAGCCATGATTAACATCCATCAAATTCAGCTGGCAGCAACGGCACTTGGTTTGGGTACTTCTTTCACAGGCAGTATCAATACCGCTGCCCAGGGTTATCCACCAATTATTGAAGCGTTGAAAATACCAGAAGGCTATATTCCTTTCGGCACATTTTTAATTGGTTACCCCGCTGAAAAATACCAGCGTATTCCTGCAAGAAGGCCACTCAATGTAACATGGCGATAATTAATTATCAAAATAAAATTAAATAGATATGGCTGACAAAAAAACAAAATCGGATTACAAAACAATCCTGGTCGACAGAAGTGATAACGGATTGGTTGTTATAACACTCAACCGCCCTGAAATGGCTAACGCAGTCAACACAGATATGGGCCTGGAATTGCTCGACGTATGGACAGACCTTGTACGCAACAGTGACGGACTCCGTTGTGTGGTATTCACTGGAGCCGGTAATGATGCTTTTTGCGGCGGTGGTGATATGAAGCAACGAAAAGGGATGGATACCTATGCCTGGCGTCATCAGCACCAAATATTCGAGGAAGCCTTAAGGGCCATGATGGAATGTCCTATACCTGTAATAGCTGCGGTAAATGGCAAAGCCGTTGGAGGGGGATTGGAAATGACCCTTGCCGCAGATTTTGCCTATGGTGTGGACAGCGCACAACTATGGTTCCCCGAAACGTCCATTGGAATTCTTCCCGGAGTGGGTGGTACCACATTGCTGCCGCGTATAGTTGGTGAGCGTCGCGCTAATGAAATCATATTTACAGCGAAGCCCATTAGTGCTGCTGAAGCACTGGAATGGGGTATTTTTAATCGTGTTTGTAGTGCTAAAGATTTGATGCCTACCGTGATGGCTGTTGCCGAGGGTATCATTGAAAATGCACCATTGGCGGTGGTTCAGGCCAAAAAAGCGATACACGAAGGAATGCAAATGGATCAACGCACCGCGCTACGTTTCGAATATGAAGCCTACAACCGACTGACCAATACTCAAGACAGGGTAGAAGGCACCAATGCCTGGAATGAAAAGCGCAAACCCGTATTTAAAGGATGTTGATATTTTCAGGTAAACAGGGCCGAAAACAAAATTTTAAAAACAATTAACATGTTTAAAAAAGCGATTCAAAATTCTACCGACGAAATCGTTGAAAAAGTAACCGCTGCAATTGATGCTAAAGTTACCGCTAAGGAGATGGATGAGGCGGTTGATAAAATTGCCGATAAGGTCTCAGAAAAGGTGGCAGCCAAAGTAACAGATGAAGTAATTAAAAAAGTAACAGATCAGGTGACAAAGCAGGTATCGGATCAAATTGCGAATCAAGTTTTGGAATTGCTCTCTAAAGCTGCCAAAAATCCGGGGGATACGCTAATCAATAAATTGGGAAAAAGGTTGCCTTAATTTTTAAACTAAAAAAGAAAGAAATATGAAAACGATTCAAACCATCACAATAAAAATAACCCTATTACTGGCCATGACATTGTTCATCGGCCAACTGACTCAAGCGCAGGAAGCTGCACCAGAACTTCCCAAACAAAAGCAAACTACCCTGGGGCTTTATGTAACTTCTGCTGAAGCTTTTCACATGTGGAGTACTGATCCGGATAATGTGATTATCCTTGATATTCGTACACCCGAAGAATATCTCTTTGTCGGGCATGCAGCGATGGCATGGAACATTCCCGCCTTTGACCAAAGCTATGTATGGGATCCGGAAAAACAGCATTTTCCAATGGTTCCTAATCCTGATTTTGTAAAAACCATACAGGAATTGTTTCAACCGGATGATATCCTTCTTATTACCTGCCGTTCGGGTGACCGAAGTGCAATAGCTGTCAATGAGCTGGCAAAGCTTGGGTTTACCAACGCCTACACCATAACCGATGGTGTTGAGGGTGGTATAGTAAATGATCCTGAGAGTGTTTACAATGGGCAAAGGATGTTAAATGGCTGGAAGAATTCAGGTTTACCATATACATACCAGATCGACCCGAAATTGATGTTCATTCAATCAGATAAATAAAAACCGTTTCTGCATGTCAGAACAACCTAAAATTAAAAAAATGATAAAATTTACAAACCAATTTGTATCGATTTCCCGGTTTTTGTTATTCACATTGTTTCTTTTTTCTTGTTATACTCAAGTATGGGCACAGGATTCAACCAAAGTCAAAAAATGGCATTTTCTGGCCGAGCCTTACCTGATGTTTCCTTATATGGATGGCGAAACAGGAATTGACAATGCACTTATACTACCGGTTGAGGCAAATCCATCTGATATTTTCAGTCACTTACAAATGGCTGCTATGCTCTATTTTGAAGCAAGAACCGGTAAATGGGCCATTACCACTGATTTGGTCTACATGAACCTTAAGCAGGATGTAACATCAGGTAAACTTATCAGCTCAGGAAAGCTGAATGTTAAACAAACGATATGGGAGGTTGCTGGATTTTACAGCATTTTTTCCTTTTGGGAAGTAGGAGTTGGTGGTAGGCTGAACTATTTACAAACAGAACATGAGGTACATATTAATACGCTTCCGATAGGTAATACAAAAACGGAAACAGGAAACCATAATGAAACCTGGTTCGATCCCGTAATTAAAACACGTTTTCTGGCAGATGTTAAAGATAAGTGGTTATTCCAGCTTATTGGTGATGTAGGTGGATTTGGTGTCGGCTCAAAGCTTACCTGGCAAGTCCAAGGATACGCAGGTTACCGCTTTTGTAAGCTTTTCCAGTTGTCGGCTGGTTACCGATATTTATCAACTGATTATATTTCAGGAGAAGAGCCCAAAGAATTTACTTTTAATATGAGTGAGTTTGGTCCTGTTATCAGGTTTGGTTTTAATTTTTAATACATAAAATAATTTTAATTCTTAAAGAAATAATAGGCGATAAAATTGAAAATATTCAATTGGATGAATTTTTGGAATAGATTCAAAGCAGTTTCAAGCAGATTACTTGCAAAACGATTAGCATTTGCATTGGTTATCTG
>PKSW01000291.1 GCA_002869465.1 Marinilabiliales bacterium | reverse complement strand
TTAACTGAAATAAATCTGCCGCAAAGGTACAATTAATGTAGGTATAAGCTTATTTTATTGTTAATTTTTTAACAAAAGATAAGGTGTAATTGATGAGGCAAAATGATATTGCTAAATATAAAATCTGTTAGCGATACTTAAGCTCTGTAAAGCACCTCTTTAGTTAGTATCCAATTGGAATTAAGGATGTCTGTTTCAGTAAAAACGTATCTATTTAGTCGATTAAGTTATGCTAAATAATAAATGTTAGATCGACTTTCAGCAATCAGGGCTGCATATTTTTGGAAAAATAAAAAACTTCTCTTTGTAAGGTATCAACTCTATTTCATCGTGAAATATTTTATGAATCAATGGATTATTCCAGGGCTCATTGGTTTCATCCGTTATGACCTTTTTGTCATGAACAAAAAGAAAAAAGTCTCCAAAAAGAAATGCATTATTTGGATCATGCAAAGTGGCTACCACTGTAATCCCTTCATTGACCAGTTGTTTGATCAATTGAATAATTCTTAGTTGATTGTTAAAATCAAGATGACTTATGGGTTCATCCAGTATCAATATTTTTGGTTGCTGTGCCAGTAGCCTGGCAATCATCACCAATTGTTGTTCGCCTCCAGACAGGTCAGTATAAAACCTCTTCTTCAGATGGCTTATACCTGCCTTTTCAATAGATTCCTCGACCACGAATTTGTCCGATAGCTTTGGCACTATTCCAATAAAAGCTGCTCTTCCGGTCATAACCACTTCTTCAACGGTAAATGGAAAAATAGCTCTATGCTGCTGGCCCAGAAAACCAATTAAATGTGCTTTTTTTCTATTGGAAAGAGTTCCCAACATTTTATTATCGATATAAATATCACCATCCGAAGGATGCAGTAATCCTGATATCAGTTTTAAGAGTGTTGATTTTCCATATCCATTCCTGCCCATGATGACAGTGAACGATCCATATGGTATCTGAGCAAATATATTTTCAAGTATAATATTTTTGGTGTAACCAAACGACAAGCTGCTGATTGATATGATATATTCTAACTTTCCCATCCTATGCTTGATTTTTTTAACAGAAATATGAAAAATGGTGCGCCAATCAACATGGTAAAAACACCTATGGGTATTTCAAATGAGGTCAAGGTTCGGGATAAATCATCGATCAAAACCAGAAAACTGCCGCCCATAAAAAAGTTAAGAAAAACCGCCTTTTGGTTATCAACACCAAACATCATCCTTATGCTATGTGGTATAATCAGTCCGTATAGCCCGATGATGCCCGCAACAGCCACTGCCGCAGAACCGGCCAGGGTTGCTCCGGCCAAAATCCAAATTTTCATTTTTGACGGATTTATTCCAGCTGTTCGTGCTTCTTCATCACCCAGTGCTATTACATTCATTTTCCATCTTAATAAAAACAAAACAATCAAACCAGCGCACATAGGCAAAATTGAAGCGTTGAATTTTTGCCAGTTGGCATTATGAAAGTTTCCCATTGTCCAATGCACAATACTTTGCAATTTGAATGGATCGCTAACAACCTGCACAATGGTGAGTAATGCTGTGAATATTCCATTTGTAATGATCCCGGCTAAAATGAGCGAAACAATCGAAACGGTTTTGTTCTTTTGTGCCATATAATAGCTTAAGGCAACGGCTAAAATGGCACATACAAAAGCGGATAATTGCACAGAAAGGAATGAGACGGACAGTGCCAATGCAGCTCCAAAGGCAGCACCTGAAGACAAACCAAGGACATAAGGAGAAACAAGCGGATTACGGAAAACAGATTGTAATGCCGCACCTGAAACCGAAAGTACGGCACCCACAAAAAATACAAGGAGAATACGCGGAAGCCTAATATCAAAAACAATGGTAGCTGTCAAGTCTGTTTCAGTCGGAGTTGAATTCTTAAAAAACAATGCGACAACATCATTAAAAAAAACACGTTCAGATGGCCCCACAAATAAACTACCGAAAATGACCAGAACCGGAGAGATATATACAATCCATTGAAGTAATTTTTTACTTTTCATGGCTCAAGTCAATATTCGTGTTATATAGTGTCTTAAAAATTTCATCTTTTAAAGAATCCAACTCATTTACACTGAATTTTTCAGGATAAAGCCAGGAGGCTAAAAGCAAACTTGCATATTGAAATTTCAGTGTCCAGAGATCAGACTCAAAAACTGATGGAAATTCAAATACATGACTTGACTGTACAGCATTTACATTCATCAGGGAAGACATTAGCATTATGTCGGAAGGATCTGTTTTATCATTGCACCACATTACAATTGCTTCGGGGTCCCACTCCACAATTTTTTCCAGGTTAACCACGGCATGTTCCTCAGGATAATCACAAACATTTATACCTCCCGATGATTCGATCAAATCATTAACCATGCTGTTTTTACCAGATGTTTCCGTAATTCCCTGCATCCAGGCAAAATAAACCCGTTTTTTATTTTGACCTATCGTTTTTTCAGCAATTTTTTCAAGGTTATTTTTAGTAAACCGGATTAAGCTTTCACTGCGGTTTTCTTTATTAAACAATATGCCAAAATCTTTAATTTCTTTAATAACGTCATCCAGAGAATGTAACATTACCCCATACACTGGAATATCAAAGTTTTCTATATTTTCAATGGCTTCGGTTTGCGAAGACCAGATAATGACCAAATCCGGTTTAAGGGTTACAATTTCTTCGATGCTGACATAATCCCAGCTACCTGGGACAGCTAATGTTTTATCAGCGATCCTTTGATCCATTTTTGAATAATGCATATATAAATTCTCTGAATATATGTTTGAAGAAACACCGATAATTTTGTTTTCTTCTCCCAACATGTATATGCCCGTTAATGCGCTTTCAATAAGACAGACGACTCTTTCAGGATGTCTGTTAAAATGCAGATCTTTATTCCTGAAATCCGTAACCGAAATTTTCACTTCACCTGAAACCTTTCTCTCTTGGCCTGCGTCTCCCATACAATTCGATGCAAGGATGGCAAATACCAAAATATAAAACAGCGTCTTGTTTCCGGTAATTAATTTCACAGATTAATTAAATGTTAATGTTAAACCACCCGTAACTGAGAAGCCCGTATTTTGAAATTGCCAGGGCATTTCATATTTGTTATTGGTGATGTTGTAAAATTTGCCAAACAATTCAATATTGAATGTTTCATTTTTTATTAAAGCCTGCGAAATATAAACATTCATCAGTAATCCTGGAGTAAAGAGTGTTCTGCCCGAAATGGAAGGGCTATCGTAGTAGCCGCTGTTGTAATTTAAATAAGGACTGAAGTTTAATCCAAAATCGAAAGAAAAATTCAGCCCTGCATTTGCAACAAATTCAGGGGAAAATGGCACGTTCGAACCTTCCTGATCCTCGTAAATATCATTTTGAATATGGGTATCCATATATGTAAAATTGGCGAACCAGTTTAAAAACTCTTTCATTTGTTGGCTGATTTCCACTTCAACTCCGAGGGAAGAGGT
>PKSW01000464.1 GCA_002869465.1 Marinilabiliales bacterium | reverse complement strand
TTTTTTTACCCAAAACGGGAACTATGGAACAACAGGAGGTCTGGCGCCATGCGGTGTAATGGAAGGCACTGACCTGGTGTTAGAAGATGACGGCAGTTTCGAAATGATATTGAGTAAAACCAAAAAAGGCAAAAACTGGTTAAAGATCGAAGACGAAACAGGCATGGTGATGGTACGGCAAACTTTTTTGAACCGTTTTAAAGAAGTTCCTGCTGAAATTAAAATAGAAAATCTGGATGGAAGAAAAGCGCCTTCCCCAATTACACCTAAGATGATAAATGAAGGCCTAAAAATGGCTTCCATGTTTGTAGCGGGAGCGCCATTACTTTTCGCAAGATGGGCCAACGGCTTTAAAAAGCACGTCAATGAGTTGCCCATGTTTGATCCGGAAACTTCTAATAAGGCCGGTGGCGACGCCAACATTATTTATTACCACAGTTACTGGAATTTAAAAGAAGATGAAGCATTGGTAATTACAGTTAATCCTCCGGAATGCGACAGTTGGAATTTTCAATTGAATAACTACTGGATGGAATCGCTGGATTACAGATATTTTAACATATGCGTGAGCAAAGGGAGTGCCACTTATGAAGCGGATGGCAGTATCAAAATAATAGTGGCACATAACGATCCCGGATTACCGAATTGGATTAACACCTGCAATCATACCGAGGGAACTATGTGCTGGCGATGGTATCGTTTGCAAAAAAGTGATCAACCCGTTCAGCCCAATTGTGAAGTCATGAAAATGGATAAATTGAAGAAATTGTGAGAGCTGGAAAAGAAATCAAATCTAACAATTATAACCGACAACCGAACTGGTTTAATGCCATTAATACCGTTTGGAAATCAAGTTATCCTTTGGGTACAAAATCAAAGCTGGATAAAGATAGTTTGATCAAAGCAGCGCGAAAATCCACTGGACTGAATGATCTGGGAAATCTTTTCTGGGACGAGCCTTTGGAACGAATGCTGACCTCTATTAACGAAGAAGCGCAATTGCATCCCATCGGGCAATTCATTACGCGTCAGCGAGTCATCAACTTGCTTTCGGTAAGATTAAGGGCTGAACACTATTTTAAAAAATATCCCGAAATTTTAGCACAGGATGTATACCCGGTGATGCTGGTAATCGGGTTGCAACGCACCGGAACCACCAAACTACAACGATTACTGGCATCCGATCCTGATAACAGGGCTGTATTAAGCTGGGAAGCACTCAATCCGGCACCAGTTAAGGGAGATGATACAAGCGGGAAAGAAAGGATCAAAACAGCTAAAACAAGTGTGAAAGCATTGAAATATATGTCGCCGGGCTTTTTTGCCATTCACCCGATTGAATATGATGCTCCGGAAGAAGATGTATTGTTGCTGGACGTTTCCTTCCTGAGTCAAACTGCAGAAGCCACTATGCACGTGCCTTCTTATGCTTCATGGCTCGAAGAAACTGATCAGTCGGTAGCCTATGAATATATGGTTCGGTTGCTGAAACTCTTACAATGGCAGCGGCCGGCGAAAAGATGGGTACTGAAAACACCGCATCATCTCGAATTTTTGGATTTGGTTCATCAGCATTTTGGTGATGTGCAATACATCTGGACGCACCGGAATGTTTATGAGTCCGTGCCTTCATTCCTGAGTATGGTTGCATACTCCCGAAGGCTGTTCAGCAATGCTGTTGATCCGCAGCAAGTGGCGAAACACTGGGTAAGAAAGAATGGCTATATGCTTTCCAAAGCGCTTGAATTTCATGAAGCCAACAACCATATTTCATTATTTACAGATGTCCCCTACCAAAACCTTGTTGAGGATTCCTTAGCTGTAATAAAGCGCATCTATGCCGAACGGCAGGAACCCATTTCAACCAAACTGATGCAGATATTTAGTGAATCAAATAAGAATAATCCGCAGGGAAAATACGGTGTTCACAAATATGAACTATCAGATTTTGGGATCGATGAGTCGTATATTGATCAATTTACATCCGCTTATCAGCAGTTTCAAAGTTCAAAATTGAAATAAACCATGACCAAGGAAAAAAAATATAACAGCCCGTTGCAGGCAACTTTTAAAGGTATTTCTGATCTTTTCAAAAAAAGAGAAAGGGTGGGCACATTAGGTTTTGATGAAAGATTGGATGGTAAACGGGTGATGATTACTGGTTCCAGCTCGGGATTGGGACTGGCTGTTGCCAAACAGTTGGCAGCACTGGGCGCTGAGGTGATCATGGCCGTACGAAGCGGTATTCCAGAAATAGGTGAAGAAGTAAAAAATGCCTCAGGAAACCAGAAGGTGCATATGCTGCATGTTGACCTGGCTGATTTTGACTTGATCACAAACCTGGTGAAACAGGTGAAAAAGCAATTTGGTAAGATTGATATCTTGATCTGCAATGCTGCAGTTGTTGTTAAGGAGTCCCGTAAAACCAAACACGGACTGGATGAGATGTTTACAGTAAATTACCTGGCCAAATTCTACCTGATAAACGCATTGCTAAAGGAAAAGGTTTTTAATACAAATGGAGCCGGATTGCCCAGAATTATTTTTGTGTCCTCGGAAAGCCATCGCAACCCAGACCAATTTGAATGGGATACATTTGGGCAATTCAAGGAACATAAGATGGCCAAAACCGTGGAACGTTATGGTTACTATAAATTACTGATGACGACTTTCAGCCAGGAGCTTGAAAGAAGGCTCAACTCAAATGCGAAACCGAATTATTCGGTATTTGCACTCTGTCCGGGTCCTGTTAATTCCAATATTGCCCGAGAAGCACCTGTTATTGTTCAGCCGCTTATGAAACTGGTGTTTAAAATGTTTTTCAGTTCCCCAGAAAAAGCTGCTGAACCCGTGGTTTATCTTGCCGCTTCAAAAGATGTAGAGGGAAAACCAAAAGACTACCTTTTCCTCATGAGCCGGAAGCCAGTTGATGAAAAAGCTGCTGATCTGGATAATGGAAGGAGACTATGGGAATTGACTGAGCAATTAATTGAAAAAACGTTCTAATTATGAGCTTCGAAGACAATCCTGACAGCATTAAGTTTTATGTAAAACGGTTTCTCGTTCATAACAAAGAAAAAATTAAGGGAAAGCAGATTATTGATTTTCCGGCTCGCAATGGGGTTACTTCAAGAATTATTAAAGAACTTGGGGGATCCCCTTTGGCTTTTGACCTGTTTCCTGAATATTTTAACATAGAAGACATAAGCTGCAAAAGGGCAACAATTGCTGAAGGCTTGCCCGTTGCCGACCAGTTTGCTGATATGATGATTTGCCAGGAAGGTTTGGAACATTTCTCGGATCAATTGCAAGCGTTTAAAGAATTTAATCGGGTGCTCAAAAAAGGAAGCATTTTGCTGATTACCACACCGAATTATTCAAATCTAAGGTCGAAATTGAGCTACTTATTGTCAGAAAGTGAACGCTTTGGATCAGCTATGCCTCCTAATGAACTGGATAGCATTTGGATGTCGAAGCAGGATTCGTCGAAAGAAATATATTATGG
>PKSW01000405.1 GCA_002869465.1 Marinilabiliales bacterium | reverse complement strand
CAGGAAATAACGGTCGTGGGAAACCAGGATGAGGCATCCGCTGTAATTCAATAAAAATTCCTCCAGCCTATTCAGTACTAGCAGATCGAGGTCATTGGTGGGCTCATCGAGAATGAGAAAATTGGGATTTTTAATGAGTACCGTCAAAAGGTTCAGCCTTCGTTTCTCGCCACCGCTCAGCAAGCCTACCTGTTTGTATTGCACTTCCGGCGGGAACATAAAAAGCTCAAGAAAGCGGGAAGCGGAGATCGTATTCCCATCGCCCATCTGCACCACTTCGGCTATTTCTTTTACCACGTCAATCACTTTTTTGTCGTCAGCCAAAGTAATGCCCGCTTGCCTGTAATAACCGAATATAACGGTTTGCCCAGTTTCAACACGCCCGCTATCGGGCTTTTCATTATCGGTGATCAGGTTCAGGAAACTGGTTTTCCCTGAGCCGTTTTTCCCAATGATGCCGATTCGCTCGCCTTTTTTAAACATGTAATTGAAATCTTCGACAATTTTTATGTTGCCGTAGCGTTTTTTGAGATGTTCGATCTCAAGTATCTTTCCGCCAATCCGGGTTACATTCAGTTGCAGATCCAGTTCCTGTTCTTTTCTCAGCCCGGTTGCTTTTTCTTTGATATCATCGAAAGCCTGGATCCTTGATTTGGATTTGTGTGTTCGTGCCTTGGGCTGTCTCCTGAGCCATTCCAATTCCTTCTTCATCAATTGCCGGGCCTTGTCAGTTTCCACCTGTTGAATGTCGTCTCTTTCAGCTTTTTTCTGCAGGAAATACTCATAATTGCCATTGTGGTAATACAATTGCCCATAGCTCATTTCAAGGATATGATTGCAAACACGGTCAAGAAAATAACGATCGTGGGTGACCATGAAAAGGGTGAGATTAGAGCGGGAAAGGTAAGCCTCCAGCCATTCGATCATATCCACATCCAAATGGTTGGTGGGTTCGTCTAGGATCAGCAATTCGGGTTCATCCAATAGCACAAGGGCAAGGGACAGTCGTTTCTTTTCACCTCCCGACAAGACATCAATTTGTGCACTTGTATTGGAAATACGAAAAAGGCTGAGCAGCTGTTTGAGTCGGCGATCATAATCCCATGCCTGCACGTGATCCATTTCGGTAGTTGCCTTTTCCAGATTTTTTTGTGTTTCGGCACTGTGCAGCTCACTTTCAGCCAGGATGGCATTATTGTATTTCTTGATCACTTTTGAAACACTACTGTGTGAAGAAGCGATCAATTCATCAATGGTAAAACCCGGCTCGAAATGCGGGTCCTGTTCCAGAAACGCGGTTTTTATTCCATCCCGAAGGGTTACCTGTCCGGTGTCGGGAGTTTCCTTTCCGGCCAGTATCTTGAGTAGGGTTGATTTACCGGTTCCATTATTGGCAATAAGGGCAGTTTTTTCACCTTTATGAAGTCCGAAACTTAGTCCTTCAAACAGGGCTTTGTCACCATAAGTTTTGGAAAGATTTTCGGCAGACAGGTAATTCATATCAATGCTTCAAAAGACAATGGCAAAAGTATAGTAATTCTCAGGAGCATGAACAAAACAAAACCCTTGGACGAATTAATTTTTGCTTAACTTTTTGCTTACAAAAAAAGCATTGTCAAAAACCAATGTGATGTATAGCAGTTGGGAGGGAATGTTTTGATCAATTAAAAATGTTTTTGTGTTTTCACCCATTTGTGTTTCTGTAATTTCCCCTTGTTGTAGTAGTTGTCCATCCGAAGTTGTTATAAAATACCCGACTGATGCAGGTTCTGTCAACTCGTAAGTCACCTTGATGTGATCCTCTGCAGGGTTTGGATATAAATTAAAGTCAAAAGGATTCGAACCTTCAATTTTATGTATTCCTGTTTGCGTTCCCCTGATCAATTTAATGGCATATATGGTATTCTCAGCGTTTGTTTCAGATGTTTGATTATTGCTAAAAGGATTCAATGTTGGGCTGTAAATTCCGCCAAAAACATGTCCGATTAGAATGGTGTCCTGATCTATTACATCGAGTTTGATAATATCTGAATCGTAATGGGGCAAGTTCTCATTTAAAATAAATTCGGCACTCGCCCCTAGTAAGGCTGGCATCTCAACAGAAAGCTGATATTCCTGTAAGCTGCTGTCGGAGAACCTGGTTAAACGACTAATTGTTTTTACAAATGGCACCTGATCGTCTTGAATTAATTCACCATCCTGGTAGTAATACTGGCTCATCCCACCAAAAAAGATCGCATGCATTTGATTGGAAGCATGATCGTACAAACAAGCTGTAGCACTGTGATAATTACTTAAATACTGGTTGAAATTAGTGATTGGCATATATTCATTTGCGTTAATATCAACTGGGTATAAAAAAGGTAAATCCACTGTTGCCTGGAATACTCCTGATGAAATGGTATATCCTTCTGTTCCGTCAGGAAACATTTGTGGAATGAGGTTATAATCCCTTCTTCTTAGATGAACCGGGTCAGATATGCTTGTATAATTATCATAACTCAATTGATTGCCACTGTTATCGATGGTAAACTTCTGAATCTGATCTGCATAGGTTTGCGTAAAGGTAGGATGGCCCATAGGATTATAAAGCCCTTCGAAACGTTGTCCGCCAACCAGGTAAAAAGTGTTTTCTATTTTACCGAGTTGGCCGCCTGTAACCGCAAAATGATCATCAGCAATTTGTTTAAAGAAAGGAGTGATAGGGTTCCCATTTATGATAGCATCCATTAATGAAGAAACCTGCACCGAAGTTAAATATGGAAAGGTAATATGATCGTCAGCAGTTGGGGAGTAAGCGTAACCCCCAATAATATATAGACTGTCACCATCCTGGAAAAAATTCATATTGGTCGATTGCAATTGCTCGCTCAGGTTTGTAGATAATGAACCGACTGATGCTGTCCAGAATTGTAGCGTATTTATATCAATTACATAAATATCCGAATTGTTATATGGATATGGAAATGTATTAAATGGTTGCCGGGCATGTAAACCATCGAGTCTGCCTCCAATTATAAGCCATTTATCATCGTGCTGTGCAAAAGCATATGAATGTATTCCGGGTAACTCTTGTATTTCAACGGGTGTAAGTTCTAATTGATAATCAAACGCGTCTTGTGCGAAACCTATATTCAAAAGCATGCTTAAGAAGACACATAAAATTTTTATTCTCATAATAATTTAAAATTGTGACGGCAAAACTAAGTTATAATGTCTTATTAAATAAGCTAGGAAATTTTCCGTGGTTCAATAAACGCTCAATAAGGTTAATATATTGATATAATTTGTTTACTGAATTATATAGAGCAACTAAAAGGCGGAAAAAGTTTATTCTAATAAAGATTCCATTTGGTTGCGGCAATGATTGCACAGGTGTATTTTCTTCTGGTCAAGGTCTTCCACATAAGTGCTGCTCCGCATTACACAACTGGGCACGTGGCAATGAATAAGTCCGAAGGTATGGCCGAGTTCGTGGATCACTACTTTTCGAAACCTGTCGAGTACCAGGTCATCAT
>PKSW01000353.1 GCA_002869465.1 Marinilabiliales bacterium | reverse complement strand
GCTCAATAACAGAATCGCGTCAGGATGAACCTGACATGCGTTTCTTCACCAATAGCTACTACCCCGACCTCGAAGCTCCGAACAACTACCAGATAGAACCTTCCATCTACAATGTTCCTGCAAGATTCTATCGTGACATGAATGAAATGAACTACTTCGGAAAAGTTGATTTCACTCTTGAACTTGGTGATAAAACCCATGCCCCGAAATTGAAGGTTGGCGGACTGTATTCATATAAAGACCGTGATTTTAATGAAACGCGTATTAATTACAACTTCCAGTTTGCTCCCAACGTTTACAACGGAAGTGTTCCCGAATTTGTGGCTGATTCGATGATTGGTACTAACTATTCAAAATTTAACCCTGCCACGGGTGCAAACTATGGTTTATATGTGCAAGGTGTTCCTGACGATGACTTAAAAAACAGCTATTTTGCTGATCAGACTATTGGCGCAGGATACTTAATGATAGATGCGCTCACATTTAAAAAACTCAGGGTAATTGCCGGTGCGCGATATGAATATACGCAAATATATTCATCAAGTAAAGACACTTCACTAGCTGTTGGACAATTAAATAACAACGATATATTACCTGCTGTTGCCCTTACTTACGTGGTAAAAGACAATATGAACCTTCGGTTTAATTATAGCCGGACACTGGCACGACCTACATTCAGAGAACTGGCGCCCTATGCATCAGAAGACTTTGCAGGAGGTGAAGTTTGGATCGGTAATGCCGATCTTCAGCGCACCTTAATTGACAACCTCGATGTACGATGGGAATATTATTTCAAACCAGGAGAGATTTTTTCAGTAGGTGCTTTTTATAAAAACTTCAAAGATCCAATTGAAGTGGTGGATAATCCATCAGCACAAAACCCTGAACTTACCTGGCAGAATGTCGACAATGCCAAATTGTATGGTGCAGAATTGGATTTCAGGCAATCATTGGACTTTACTCCTGCCCTGCATCATTTTAAGGTTGGATTGAATCTTACTTATATTTACTCGCAGGTGCAAATTGACTCTATCGAATATGCTGACCTGATCAAATATGATCCTGAAGCTTCTGATACCAGGCCTATGTTCGGTCAGTCACCTTACATTATAAATGCTTATTTAGTTTATAACAATCCTGATTTGGGCTTGGATGTGAACCTGACCTACAATATAAGCGGACCGAAAATTATTGTTAATGTAAAAGGTGGTACGCCTGATATTTATGCACAGCCCTACAATCTGCTGAACTTAACTGCCTCTAAGAACATTGGGGAACGGTTTTTGGTTGAATTCAGATGGAAAAACATCCTGAATGGTGCATACAAGGAAACCTATACTTACAACGACAAAGATTATATCTACCGCGAATTTAAAACCGGTATGGTACTCGAACTGGGATTCAAATACCAGATCAATTAATATTATTTCCTTATTTTTATAAAAAGTATGATCATGATGAAATCAAATAGAATTCTGCAAATTTTTACCATCGGTTTAATCTTGGTATTATTCGCAAATAGCTCATTATTTGCGCAGGAACTGGAATATAAAAATGGCCTGTATTATAAAAAAGACATGCTTTACAGTGGTACCCATATTGAGTATTACGACAACGGGAATATGAAAGTGGAACGCAATATTGTAAATGGCCTGGACGACGGTGTTGGTACTGCTTATTTCGAATCCGGTAAAAAACAAGAGCAACGTTCCTATAAAGAAGGCAAAAAAGACGGGCAGTGGATCAACTGGGATGAAAAGGGAAATAAAGTAGCCGAAGCCTTTTACAAAGAAGACAAAAAGCACGGCGACTGGTACATCTGGAATGCTGAAGGTGTGTTATTATATGAAATGCATTACCACGAAGGTGCTAAGGTAGGTCACTGGAAAATTTATAATGATGCCGGTGAGTTAGTAAGTGAGCGGAAGTTTTAAAAAAGGTTAAGTTTAAATCTATTTTATTCACTGCACTAATAAACTCATATTAGCTGGAATTAATGGAATCAGCTTTATTTCCATAAATTATACATCAACCCTAAATTAAATTCACTCCACAATTTAGAATCTATCAATCCAATTCTAACTTTTCTGTCAATAGTATTGTTATTAATCTCATTAAAATTTGAGATGAGTTTCTCTTTATCAGTTGCATAAAAGATTAAATAATCCACCAAATGTAATTGATGAATTGACTCATCTAATGAAGCCGTTGAAAGCATTGAATTTGGTGGTCTCAATTTTTTACTTGGCCGAATCATTGCATGACTATGATCTGGTAAAAAAGAAAAATTACCTAAATTATCAATCAATTCATTTTGTGTTTTCGAAATATTATCCTTAATCACTTTTCTCAATTTCTCTTCCTCAACAATTGGTAATTGAAATTTCTGAAATGCATTATGTTCACTTATAGAAATGCGCCAGACAATTGAATAAATAAAAAGATTGAATATTCTAATGTCTAAATTGTTGCACTCAAAATATTGAAATTCAACCCGTTTAAATCTTTTGTATTGTTTATGATATAGAATATTATTAAACCTTTCTAATCTAAAGGTACAATATGTCTCAAAAATGCTCAATCCTTTCTCACATTCAGAACATAGAATGTAATTTTCTTTAATGATGTCTTGTACTTTGGAACTCACTCCGTTTCTGGAAATCTGAATGCCGTGCCTAGGTTTAGTCCCATCAAATAATCCTTTACCAAAGAATTTTGGTATCACTTGAGAATTCTTCTTATCAGAAGGTTTCTTTTGACATAATAAACACATATCAGTTGGCTTTCTCATCGTCTTGATTAAACTTGTTTTATAACTACCAAATATAATGAATTAAAGCTATATTTATTTTAGATCATCAAGGATATCAGTTTATTATATCAGAGTGAATGCATGAAAAAAGCACCCCCATCGGAGGTGCTTCTTTTCTATCTTTAACCTTATTTTTTTCAGTAAATTAGTCGGCCTGGAGTTTAATATTCAGTTTCTTATTTGCAGCCAGTTCATAATTCTCAACAAGACTTTTCTTGTAAGAAATGAAAGAGGCAATTAAGTTGTATGCGCCCGGTTTTACATTTTCAATGGTAAAATGGCCATCAAAATCTGAATAGGCTTTCAAATCAGTTCCTTCAATGCTCACTTCAACTCCTGTTAAAGGCTCGCCGGTATGGATGTCAAAAACATCGCCACTTAAAGAAATAGTTGCTACATTTGCATCTGCATTCTTAGCCTCTCCGGTGTTATCTCCGCTAGCCGAAGCAAATAAAATGAATGTTGCTAAAAGGGCTGATAATAATATTTTTTTCATGTTTTTAGTGTTTCAGTGTGATGCAGCAAATATATAAGGTGTATGTTACCTAAAAATTAAGCCAATGTTATTTCTGTGTTAACTAATTGTTAAGTAATTTTGGAAAACAATAACAAACCTTTGGCCCGTGGATATCAAAAAAGACATATTAATTGAAGACCTGATCACTGAATATCCGTTCGCCAATCAATATCTTATGGAAAAGGGAATT
>PKSW01000210.1 GCA_002869465.1 Marinilabiliales bacterium | reverse complement strand
TCTTCGTCAATTCTCTGTTCTTCAACAATACCGATGAGTTTCACACTTTGGCCTTCCAAATCGGTTTTGAAAGCAGCAATATTTTCGTCGGGAGTTACTTTGACACGGCCTTCTGATCCGGTTTCGATCACAAACATACGCTGTCCGCCATGTTTACAAACATGATCTACTGTACCTGTCAAAATCACCTGTTTGCCCACTAATTCTTCGGCTCTTACATCAAAATCGGAAAGGGATATGGGAACTATTTCTTCAATCAATACCACTTCTTCTTCCGAAGCAGCTTCTTTTTTTTGTTGATTTTCGCATGCTGATAAAACGAAAACCATTGCTATTAATGCAACTACATATTTTTTCATATCCATGTGTTTAATTTGGTGAGGCGAATATAGGAAATTATTCGGGTACATCCACCGGGAAGCCGTCATATTTAACTTCCTTCCCACCCCTGTAATTGATGGTGATGATCAGCAAGCCCGTTTCGTCATATCGTTTCCAGTCGCCATTTTTACGGCCCATTACGTACTGTCCTTGTTGTTTAATCCGTCCGTCGGGCCAATACCATGTATGTTCACCATTGGACAGGTCGTCCACAAATTTTCCTTCAAAACGCAGGGTACCATCCGCGTAAAATGATTTCCAGGTACCGTTACGCATACCTTCGGCATAAGTGCCTTCATCGCGGTTATCACCCACCTGGTAAAACCACTCACCTTCTTTTTTTCCTTCCAGGTAGTCACCCTGGGTGATAATGTTCCCTTCTTCATCATATTCGGTCATCACACCGTCAGCCAGTCCATTATAAAATTTTTCGATACGCAACAGTTTGCCGCTTTTATAAAACCAGCGCCAGGTGCTGTCGGGTTTTCCGTCAATATAAGCACCCAATTCTTCCAGTTGGCCACCCTGGTAGTAAAACTTCCACTGGCCCACACGTTCATCATTATGGTAGGATCCGATAGCTTTTAATGTGCCATCAGGGTAATATTCTTTCCAGTTGCCCTCCCGCATACCGGCATCAGTAAAAATACCTTCACCAACAATACGTCCATTTCTGAAAATATAGGATTTCTGAATGTTGCCTTCTTCGTCATATTCACGCCGAACACCTTCCGGGATACCATCTTTGTATGTTCCTACCACTTTTACACTACCGTCAGGATAATAATCAGTCCGTATTTCCAGTTTAACCAATTCTTCTGCTTTTTCAATTTTCTCTCCATCCACATATTTGGTGGCCGACAACAGGTTTCCTTCCCTGTCGTATTCCTTGAAATAGCCATCTTTTAACCCGTGCTTAAAAGTTCCTTCCTGCCACAGGGTTTCACCATCATAAAACCATTTCCATCTGCCATGCGGCAAACTATCCAAATCGTAACGATTGATACGTTCCCTTTCAACTACATAGCCTTTTTTATAAGTTATTAATTGAATAATGGTTCCTTCGGGGTCATATTCTCTCGCAATGCCTTCTTCCAAACCGTTGATAAATGGAATTTTCATTTTTACCTTTCCATCCGGATACAGCACATAGGAATAGTCCTGTTTTACATCATTCACAAAAAATTCCTTGATGGTTTCATCGCCCTGGTAAGTATATCTGAAACCATTTTTTTTATCTCCGGCGTAATTGATTTCAAGTACTACTTTGCCTTCTTCGTCATAAAATTTCCAGAGGCTGTCGAGCAAATATTCTTTGCGGTTGCCTTCCGATTTGATCATTCCGCTTGGGTAATAGTTTTTCCAATAACCATCGGGTTTTCCATCTTGCATGCTGCCGTCACTAGATAGGGTACCATCGTCGTAATAAAATTTATTATAACCGTTTGGATCAATAGAAAGGGTATCATCCTGTGCATTTACTGGTGACAGATAACTGAAAAATATCACAATTACCGAAACAAAAAAGGCTGTATTTTTAAAACGGATCATCAAATGTTCTGCTAAATTAATTTTAATTCTCTTGATATTTCAAGCATACGTTCGATGGGTTTTCGGGCCATTTCAATGGTTTTTTCATCCAGTATAATTTCTGGCTGCTCATTTTTCAAAGCCAAATATAGCTTTTCCATGGTATTTAATTTCATATACGGGCAATCGTTGCATGAACAGGTTTTGTCGGATGGCACCACTAAAAATTCCTTACCAGGTGATTGCAATTGCATCTGGTGAATAATTCCAGTTTCTGTGGCTACAATAAATTTCTTCGATGGGCTGCTGGCTGTATATTTCAGCATACCGGTGGTAGATCCGATGTAGTCAGCCAGTTCAAGCACAGGTGCGTTACATTCGGGATGGGCAATCAGTTCGGCATCGGGATTTTCTTCTTTCATTTGAAAGATGGATTCTGTAGAAAGTATATCATGCACTTCGCAGGTACCATCCCACAACACCATATTTCGTCCGGTGATGCGGTTAATATAACCACCCAAATTTTTATCAGGTGCAAAGATAATCTTCTGATCCTTTGGAAATGATTCCACAATCTGAAC
Source organism: Marinilabiliales bacterium (assembly GCA_002869465.1). GTDB lineage: Bacteria > Bacteroidota > Bacteroidia > Bacteroidales > F082 > UBA4459. Next base: position 1,031 of record PKSW01000210.1, on the reverse strand, counting down.
CGCATTACCCGAAGTACAGACTACATCGGTAACCGTTTTAATAGCTGCAGTGGTGTTGATATATGAAATAACTATATGATCCGGGTATTTCTCTTTGAAAGCTATAAAGTCATCCAGGGGGCATGAGTCGGCCAGCGAACATCCTGCTTCCAAATCAGGCAGCACTACTTTGGTTTGAAAATTTAACATTTTAGCGGTTTCGGCCATAAAGTGTACGCCGGCAAAAACAATTATCTTTGCTTTAGCTTCAGATGCTTTTTGTGCCAGGCCTAAACTGTCGCCAATATAATCGGCGATGTCCTGGATTTCGGGAACCTGATAATAATGCGCCAGGATAATGGCATCTTTTTGTTTTTTTAATTTTTCTATTTCTTTTACTAAATCCATTATTAACAATTTCCTTTATATATATTTTATTTAATTAATTAAATAATATGATAATAATATACTGTTAGCTTGTTTGAATAAAAAATGATATAAAATTTTGATATAATTATTAAACTACTTTATAAACATTTAAATGACATCTTTTAACCAATAAACAAATTTAAAATCAATAATTTAACGATTTCATAAACAGTTGTCAATATCTATTTTTGTTTATAATTTTTTCTTAAAACTAACCACAAAAATTGTTCATTTCTGGTAAAAACTATTCATAAAAAACAGCTATCAATAAACGATTTAAAAAGCGGCTTATTTCGTTGTTCATAAGTCCGGTTTTATCACCAATATTTTAACAAAATTACGCAGATATTAACAACGGAATATTGATAAGTTTTAAAAAATTGAAAATTAGCTGGTTGAGAAAAAATGACATTCATTTTGTATATAATAAAAAGCTACATATCAAGTACATATAATTCGAGGCCAAAATTGAGTAATTTTGTTTCTCAGATTTATGAACAATGAGTGAGCGTAATAAAATAATAGCCATGGCTGCCGATCACGGTGGCTACGAGATGAAAGAATTTTTAAAGGAAAAGCTGATTTCTGAAGGATATGAAATAAAAGATTTTGGAACTTTTTCG
>PKSW01000357.1 GCA_002869465.1 Marinilabiliales bacterium | reverse complement strand
TGGACCTGTTGGCTCTTAAATTTCTCTTCAAAATAGGCCTTTGAAAACGAATGGCCCAGTTTTTTCCCTATCAATCCGAAGGTGTCCATATTAATCGGCTCCTGGTTTTTCAACGATGCGTGCATTTCTTTCCATCAGCCAGATGCTGAAAATTCCTACCAGCATAATGACGAGGGCAATAACAAATTCAGTATCCATATTCGGTGCAAAAAACTCATAACCAACGACTTTCATTTTATCACCGAAAGCTTGTTCGACGGGGTTTTTCCATGGCCATATTACACCCAGTGAACCTAAAATAAAACCTGTTAATGCAGCAATGGTTTGATCCCGAAATTTTTTAAATACCCATGAAAGCAGGTGAGAAAAACCTACCAGGCCCAACACAGCACCAATAAAAACAGGAAATAAAATGGTAAGATCGCGGTTATTGATGGCATCGATGGCGACCAACTGGTAATTGCCCATCAGTATGAGCACGAATGAGCCTGATAAACCGGGCAAAATCATGGAACAAACAGCTACTACTCCGCAGATCATCAGGTAGAAAAAGCCCGAATTTTCGGTAGCCGGTGTTAAAAATGTGAACATCATTGCAATAGCAGTTCCCAGCAGAAAAAACAAGTAAACACTTAAACGCCAGCGCTCCACAGTTTTACCCACGAAATATACCGATGCTATGATCAAACCGAAGAAAAAAGACCAGATATACACCGGGTACTCAGCAAAAAGAAAACCAAAGACGCGGGCCAAAAGTACAATAGCCAGTATAGCTCCCGAAAAAACGGCCAGCAGGAAATATAAATCGGTTCTTTGTGTAAAACTTTTCCATTTTCCGCTGAAAAGCATCTTAAATGCCTGCAGATCGATTGACTTCAGCGCATGGATCAGACGTTCGAAAATGCCCGTAATTAGTGCAATCGTGCCTCCCGAAACACCCGGAATTATATTTGCAATCCCAACAGCCATTCCTTTTATAAAAAATACCAGGTATGCTTTCATCTATCTCATCAGTTTTCTTACATATTTTAATTTGCTCCTGAATGGCGGGTACCTGAGCGGAATATCCAGCCAGGTAGCCTTATATACTACCGGTTTCGAATTTGAAAATACTTCAAACGAATATTGTCCGTGGTATTGCCCCAAACCACTGCCCCCTACACCTCCAAAAGGAAGCTTGTTGTTAGCGATATGCATAATGGTATCGTTGATGGTAACACCGCCGGCTGGCACCCGCTCAACTATTGTTTTTACCAGCTTTCTGTTTTTTGAAAATAAATACAACGCCAGCGGATTTGTATGTATTTTAAGCATTTCAACAAGCTCATCCACACTACTATAAGTGATAACCGGTAAAATAGGGCCGAAAATCTCCTGTTGCATTACCGGCATATCAAATGTCGCATTATTTAATATCGTCGGTTCAAAAAACTTCTTTTCGATATCATAATTTCCCCCGAAATAAATATCTGCATCTTCCAGTAGCGAAATGAGGCGTTGCATACCCGATTCGTTAATGATGCGGGGATATTCGTCGTTTTCAATAAGCTTATCACCATAAAACTGCCGGATGGCACTTTCCATCTCAGTCAGCAGTTCATCTTTAACTTTTGCATGTACAAGTATATAATCGGGGGCTATACAAGTTTGGCCGGCATTGATCAGTTTACCCCAGATAATCCTTCGTGCAACTTGTTTAACGTTCACAAATTCATCAACAATACAAGGGCTTTTCCCTCCCAATTCGAGCGTTACCGGTATCATTTGCCGGGCTGCCGATTCAAGCACGATTTGTCCGACACGAGGACTTCCGGTGAAGAAAATGTGATGAAACGGCTGCTCCAGCAATGCCTGTCCTATTTCCGCACCGCCTATTACAACTTCAATATATGAAGGGTCAAAGGCATTGTTGAGCATTTTTTTTATCGATTTTGCAGTCTCTAATGATATTTCCGATGGTTTTAAAACAATGGTATTCCCGGCGGCCATAGCACCAATAAGCGGGACAAATACCAACTGGAAGGGATAGTTCCATGGGGCGATGATAAGCACATTACCTTTAGGTTCCCATGTGATGTAGCTGGAAGCCGGGAAATTGGTGATCGGGTTTTTTACCCGCTTTGGTTTGGCCCATTTTTTAAGATGTTTGATCTGGTAGGATAATTCTTCGAGCACAAAACCAATTTCGGTGGCATAAGATTCGAATTCCGATTTATGCAGATCCTTTTTCAATGTTTCAAAAATCAATGACTCATTCTGGATCACAACATCACGAAGTTTTTTGAGTTGCTTCAGCCGGAATTGTATACTTCTTGTTGCGCCCGACTGAAAGTAGGCCTGCTGTTGTTGAACAAGATGTAAGAAATTGGTTTCAGACATTGCCAAACCTTTGATCGTTTATTCTGTTCCTTTGTAGATACCGAGTAATTCAATAAACCGAGACTCAAGGTTGAGTTCGGGCATAAATTCAATTAATTCGTGATGCTTTTCGAAATCGATTTTCAGTGCTGTTTCGATATAATAGTATGATTGCTGCACCTTTCCTGATTTGTATAGATAAGCCGCCAGCCGGTACCACAATGAAGCTTCGTCTTTATTTTTATCAAGCGCTTTTTCAATCACCTCGATGGCTTTCTCATAGCCTTTGCTCAGGCTTACCGAGTTCGAATAGTTCATCCAGGCCTCGATATAATGCACATCACTTTCTACGATCTCACTGAATAATTTTTCAGCTTTCTCATGGGCCGACCTCTTCAGGTACGAAACCCCGAGTTCGTATTTAAAATCGTTGTTGAGCGGCATCAGTTCGATGGCTCTTTCGTAATACTTAACGGCTGTTTTATCCCTTCCCTGCTTGATAAATACCCGCCCGATGCCGGCCCAGCCTTCCGCCAGTTTATCGTCCAGTTCCAGCGATTTATTAAAATGCACCAGTGCCTGGGGAATGTCATCCAGGTTTTCATAACATTCGCCAATATAATAATGCGTGATCGCCTCTTCAGCTTCGTATTTAAAGGTTTCCTTATAATAGCGGATCGACTTCTTATAGTGATTCAAGCCAGAATACGAATTGGCAATATTGAAGTATGCTGAAGAAAATGTTTCATCAATAGCCAGTGTAAACTCATAAGCTTCGATGGCCTTCTCGTACAATTCGAGGGTGTTGTAGAAAATACCAAGGTTAAACCAGGCGACTTTGGCATAGGGATTATTATCCAGGAATTCCGTAAAAAACTCAATAGCCTCCTCTTCCCTGTTGGTAATTTCAAAAAAGAATGCGATCTCATGGATCATATTTTCCGAATCAGGGTTGATGTCGAGTGCTTTTTTCAGGTTTTTAATCGCACTGGGGTAATCATTCAGATTCTCGTATTCAAAAGCAATGTTGGCATATACTTCTTCCTGGTTTTCTGAATATGGGAGCGACTTTTTATGCTCTTTGATGGCCAGCTCATATTTATTCATTAAGCTGTAAATCTCCGCCTTAGTAGCATAAATTTCTTCGTTGGTTGGCTCCAGCAATTCCATATGATTCAGCA
>PKSW01000001.1 GCA_002869465.1 Marinilabiliales bacterium | reverse complement strand
GGATTTCGTAAATGCATAAGCATATAAAAACAAAATGCCAATTATTGTTAAATAGATTCTTTTCATTCTAAATTGTTATTGGTTAAAATTTATAGGTTGACTCAAATACAAATATACTTTTGTACCCTTTTCTTTCCGATATCTTCTTTGTTCTGCACGGTTTATAAATATTTTGTTTTGCGCGAACTACTTTCTAATATCTTTTATTTCATTTTCCAGCCTGGAAATCAGTTCAGTTGTTTGTTCTCTTAACTCTTCCAATTGAATAATTGCATCATTGTTAATCCAATAATGAGCAGCGGCATTGCTGATGTAACTCATCTTATTTTCTTTCAATTCTTTTGCAAGAATCGCATACGATTCTTCAGGAAACAGGAAGGCTGTTGAGGGTTCAAATTTCATGATATTGTTTTGTACCGTAAAAGGAGCATCTAACGGAAGTGCCCATTCAATGGCAATTTGAATCCTTTCTTCTGTTTGTTTGTGTTTTGCATAATGTTGGACAATACTTTCCCGAAGATTTCTATTTGAAATAATGTTCAGGTTTCCGGTGCTTGATAAATCTTCGAATGTGGAGTTGGACGATGAAAATATTGGGAAAATGCTTCCGTATTTAAAATATTCGTTCGTACAATGGATTAGCGCTGAATCACTTATCGTTTCGCTTTTTAATGCTTCTGAAAGTTGTTCAATTGACTCGTTTCCTTTTTCTAAATCACCAATAAATCCTGAAAAAGTGATCATGTCCAGTTTGTTTTCAGATACCAACCTGTTAAGATAAAAGTTCTCCTGGTTCGCTGATTTTCGCTCTTCATTCCAGGTATTGATCTGTAAGGCTATTAAAATACCGATCACCACGAGTAAGATTTCTCCAACGGCATAGCGCAGGAATTTAGCCGCATTATTTTCGGCAGCTAGTTTTTGGCGCATTTTTCTAAAAATTTTCATGCTGGATATAAATTAATTAATTGGGAAGCTAAATTATTGAGCGATTTGCAAAATAAAACAATTCTGGGATAGCTAACTCTATGCTAATTTTTGGACTAAATAACACTGGAGTTATTTTTACAAGTACTAAAAAGACTGGCTATAAATCACCGGCATTTGCCCCTTCCACTTTTCCCATAATTTATTATCAGTAATTAAATCGGCCATAAAATGCGCAACGTTAATTCGGCTTACTTTTCCAGCATTAAAAATAGCACTCCTAGTTGGAGACGGATGTATCTCGTAATCTGTGACTTTTTCCTCATCAATCAAACCATCAGGGCGAACGGCAACCCACTCAATCGTTTTGTCATTCTGACCAATTTCAGTCCTTAAATAATCGGCGGCCTGTTCATTGTCAACATGAGGCGGAAGCAGAAGCCGTAACAATCCAATCACACTTTTTTGAGCAAAAGAAATGGGCTCATCCAGGTCTCTGTTTCTATTACCTGTGGTGTTCATCAACACATACTTGACCGTTTTGTTTGGGTTGTTTGATTTGATGGCCTGGCATAATCTTTTAGCGGTGTCAGTTACAAGCTTGCGCGGTTGTCCGTAAATACCTTTAAAATTAATGTTGTGTCCAAGACAAGAAGCTACCGCATCGCAACCCATAACATATTGAGACAACTGCTTATCGTTAAGGTCCAAAACACTTGCAGAAATCACAGATAAACTATCGTTATTTGTTAAATGTTCACTTAGCTTTTCAGGAGATCTAACAATTACTTTTACCTGATGTCCTTTATCAAGGAGTTGCCCAACCAGCAACCGTCCAGTTGCTCCAGTTGCTCCAACAATAAGTGTTTTCATGATGTTATCCTTTTCATTTCTTTTTTCAATGCATTAAAATTTTCTGGATCGTAACCCGAATGCCCTGCATTCATGATGTTTAAGTTGGAGTTGTTTAAAGCATCATGCAGCTGAAAAGCCTGAACAGGTGTGCAGATAAAATCGTACCTGCCATGCACGATAGACGTTTTGATGTCTGTGATTTTACCGATGTTTTGCATGATGAAGTCTTCAGGAATAAAGCAATCGTTGGCGATAAAATGGGCTTCAAGAATGGCCATCGATTTGTAAGAAAAAGTACTCAGAATTTCATCGATTCCGGAGATTTTACGGATCGTATAAAACGACATTTCGTAGTAGGCCCATTCGTAAGCGTATTTGTCGCTGGTTTCTTTATCGGTGGACAACATTTGTTTCAAATAATATTTTGAAGGGTTTTCGCCTTTCGGAACCAGTTTACCAAACCTTTCCCACACATCGGGGAAAAATTCTTTGATACCGCCACCGATGTAATGGTCGATGGCATATCTGTTCGCCAGCCAGATACCCCTCAAAATTAAACCCAACACCAGCTCAGGATGATGAATGGCATACACCAGTGCCAGCGTACTTCCCCACGAACCACCAAATACATAGGCTTTTTCAAAACCCACAAAATCCAGCAGTTTATTGATATCACTTACGCAAGCCTGTGTTGTATTATTCTCAATTGAACCAAAGGGCGTACTTCTTGAAGAGCCGCGTTGGTCGAACAAGAGGACATTGTATCTTCTTTTATCAAAAAAAGTTTTGTCCTTGTCTGAAAAACCTGCTCCTGGGCCACCATGAAGAAAAACAACCGGGATGCCTTTCGGGTTGCCGTACAATTCGTAATACAGACTATGCCCATCTCCAACATCGAGAAAGCCTTTTTGATAAGACTCAAATTTTTTAGTTGTTGCCATAATTATATTTTACTATCATTTCCAAGTATTATTTCCACGCTTCACATCCGGCATCACATTTTCAGGGTCAAGAATTACCTGGTTAATCGCACTTGTTGAAGCAAAATAAAAAGTCCAGGTACCACCGTGTAGCCATATTTCAACCGGCAATTCGATGGTTCCAGTTTGTCCATTACTTTCTACGACTTGCACAATAACCGGCATAATCATTTTGCCTTTGTTTTCGATGGTAATCAATGCCCCATTTTCTGGGTTGCCATTAACATATTGCACATCGTTAACCGCCTGGTCAAGTGTCCAATCGGTAAAAAACCATTCTTTCCAGAACCAGTTTAAATCTTCTCCGGTGGCGTTATTCATAAACTGAAAAAAGTTGTAAGGCGTTGGGTGTTTGAAAGCCCAGGCTTCGGTGTATTTCCTAAATGCATAATCGAACCTTTCAGGCCTAACCACAACATCGCGAAGCAGTTTTAAACCATACGAAGTTTTACCGTAATAAATGAAAAATTCATCTTCTCCCATCGCATCAGATAATAACATGAGTGGGTTGTTGCGGTAGGGTAAGCTATCCAAATTAAGCATTGACCAATAATTCTTATTATACAAAATATCGTCATTTGCATATTCACCATGATTAAAAACCTCGGTAGCCTGATAGTTAATAAAAGTATTAAAGCCCTCATCCTGCCACATATACCTTCTTTCGTTGGAACCAACGATCATGGGGTACCAATTGTGCCCTATTTCATGTGATATTAAAAACCATAAAGGGCCTTTTGTTTCTTTGTAATCGTTGAAAATCATTCCCGGATATTCCATTCCGCTTACTTTT
>PKSW01000003.1 GCA_002869465.1 Marinilabiliales bacterium | reverse complement strand
CGCTAATTCGGGCCAGGTTTTTACCTTCCTCGCGAATTTCCTAATCCCTTTCACACCAATAAAGGGTACCGGCAGTTTGGTCATGTTATAGGCTGCTTTTTTTATCCCTTTGATGATGGCTTTTTCAAAATCAATATTCTCAGGAATGTAGGCCGGATAGAACAAAAAACCTTTAGGAGCCATATATCCACCCACAAAACGGGCTTTGTTCAGCGTTTCAACATCCAGTTCTGCAATTGTCCGATGATAGCTATCGCTCACCAGGTAATTTTCTTCATTTCGTCCAACGATATTAACAAAATGTACGTTCATATGGGTACGCACATATTCAGGTAGAAATTTCATATAATAAAAATCAACCTGGGTGGCTACCGGTAGACATTCATCGATTAAACTGTTGAGTTCATCAATGCCCTGCTGTTGTTTTTTAAAGTCTTTTGTGTAAAATTTAACCCCCAGCCGTTTGGAGATATTCTTTCGTATCGAACCCGGTTTATTTCGGACAATAAACATGGGGAATGGAAAATTGGAAGATTCAAAGTAACCGAAGAAGATACCACTGGCGATGCCAAAAACCATGGGCTCTGTAATTTCAAGGCCATTATGATTCAAAATGGCTGTAACGGTTCCCGACTCGCAATGAGCCGCCATCTTATGTTCAAATTCAATCTCCTTCATCCTTTCAATATGCTTCTTATCGGTTTAATTTCTCTATTTTTTATCTTTCACCAGAAGTTTCCTGCTTTTTTAATTTTGGGATCAGTCTTTTCTGTCTTCCTGTTCTTTCTTTGCCAGCCAAAAATGTGTTAAGGTATGAACAGGTACATCAAAAACATCGGCATACTTTTTTAGCATAACGAGATTCATTTTCTCGAAAACGTCCATTTTGAAATGCTTTTTAAGTTTTCTTCTTGAAATACCCACCCTTGAAGCCAGGTCACTTTCACCCATTTCCAGCATGATCATAAAGTAATAAACCGGACTAATTTCACTGTTACCCAGTTGTTGTTTCAAATCTTTATCCCACTTTTTTTTCTTATCTAAATAATCATCAAGATAATGATGCGACAAATAAGATGCTGATTCTGTGCGCCCATAAGAGCCATCTTCCTTTTCAACATATAAAATCAAGGGGTGCCGATCGAACTTTATTTTCGCTTCTTTTTCTTTCATTATTAATGGCAAATATGGCGCCCAAAGTTATTAATTTTAATGAATAGTCCGCTTCGGTTAATGGCCCGTGTTGTTATTTTCCTCATTTTTGTTTGCAGCAAAAAAATGAAAATACTACTTATAAATCCACCCCGGTCGCCGGAAAATAAAATACTCGAATCTGCATCGACAGAGGCCAGGCATTTTATTCACAAGAAGCTGATCGGACCACCATTGGGCTTGCTGACCATTGCCGAGGCGGTAAAGGATCATGATGTAACCGTTTTCGATATGAAAGGTGAATATGACCTGAACCCTGATGCAACTCCGCTTGAAATTATGATTGCGGATTTATTGAAAGAACATCAACCGGATATAGTAGGCGTTACCATCATTACTTCCGAGTTATATTTCTCCATGGATATTTTCAGGGTGGTTAAAAAATTCAATCCTCAAATACGCACGGTTGCAGGTGGTTTGCATACTACCTTATGCCCTCACGACTTTAATGATCCGGTAGTGGATATTGTTTGTCCGGGCCATTCTGCCTATATTTTCAAAGAAGTGATTAAAGCCCTGGAAGAAAAACGAAGCCTGGAGTCCGTTCAGGGAATTTTTTTCAACAATGATAAAGGATTTCACTTCACAGGACCTTCTTATATCGTGTTTGACCCCGCCAAAGAACATTTCCTGATGCCCGACAGGCAACACCTAGAGAGATGGCGTTCTACTTATGCTGTAGGGGGAAATCCGGAACCTGCCACTTACCTTTTCTCGTCATTGGGGTGCCCGTATAGTTGCTCATTCTGTTCCATTTGGAAAGAACACAACAGTTGTTACTTCCAGCGCGATGTGGAAAGCTTAATTGAAGAATTAAAACGTATCGATTACAAAATTGTCCGATTTGCTGATGCCAATACGATTGTGAATATCAAATTTATAAACCGGCTTTTCGACCGGATAGCCGAAGAAGATATTCATAAAACATTCATCATGGACATCAGGGCGGATACAGCTGTTGAACACCCTGGATTAATTGAAAAACTGGCCAAAAACGGGCTGAAAGTGGTGATTACCGGTTTTGAGTCATTCAGGGATGAAGAACTTAAACAGTACAACAAAAGATCGGAAGCGAAATTGATTGAACAGGCCATTCATATCTTTCATGATAATGACATCTTATTGCGGGGAAATTACGTGGTACCGCCAGATTACAACGAAGATGATTTTAAAGCCTTATCCGAATACGCTAACTCAAACAAAGTTACCTATGCGGGATACACTATTTTAACACCGATGCCGGGCACCGTTTATTATGAAGAAATGAAAGACCGCATCATCGACCATGATTATTCCAAATACAATTTCTTTAATAGTGTGATGCAAACAAAGTTGCCCCTGGAAAAGTTTTATGAAAATATGGGTAACTTGTGGCTGATTAAAAAAGGTACCGATGTAATTTGATGCCAGATCATGGAAAGAAAAAACAATAAGGTTTTTGTTAGCGGTATGGGCATCATATCTTCTCTAGGGATAGATGTGCAGGAAAACCTGGATTGGCTAATCAAAGGGAAGAGTGGAGTCGAACCCATCAGGCATTTAAAAACACTATTGAGCAGTGAATTGATCGCCGGAGAAGTTTCTTACTCAGATCAAGAACTTATTGAAATTTCAGAAATTAAAAATACCAGCGGTGTTTCCAGGGCGTCACTATTGGGTCTGATTGCAGCCAAAGAAGCCATCAAAGATGTTGAAATTCAAGATCCCAACATCAGAACAGGCATTATCGTAGGCACCACCGCTGATTCGATGACCAATATTGAATTATACCTGAAAGATTTTCTAAACAACGATAACCGGAATGAGTTTATCGAATCGCAGGATTGGGGGGCCAGCACGGAGATCATTGCCAATGAGTTAGGAATTTCAGGTTATCAAACCACCATCAATACAGCCTGTTCGTCGGCTGCCAACGCCATTATGACGGGTGCCCGGATGATCAAACACAATTTGCTTGATCGTGTGCTGGTAGGCGGAACAGATGCCCTTTAAAAAGTGATGCTGAACGGATTTCATGCGCTGATGATCGTTGACCCTGAAGTTTGCAAACCCTTTGACCGTGACAGGAAAGGACTCAACCTGGGTGAAGGGGCGGCCTTTTTACTGCTTGAATCAGAAAAACTGGCACAAAAAAAGAAGGTGATCTGTGAACTGAGCGGCCATGGCAATGCAAATGATGCGCATCACCTAACGGCTCAATCACCTGACGGAAAAGGAGTGGCTATGGCGATGGAACTGGCTCTTGCAGAAAGTAACCTGGAAGCGAAGGATATTCATTACATAAATGCACATGGTACGGGTAGTGAAAACAACGATCTGTCGGAAATAAGGGGCCTGGAGAAAGTTTTTGGCAGCCATGCACCTGCTTTTAGTTCTACCAAACCTTTTACGGGGCATACACTCGGAAGTTCAGGGGCATTGGAAGCTGTATTTTCTATTTTATCCATTCAGCATCAACTCATCTTTCCCAACCTGAATTTTTCGCACCAGATGAAGGAAACAAAATTGAAACCTGAAAAAAATTTGATTCGCTCGCAGCAGATAAACCATGTGCTATCCAACTCCCTCGGTTTTGGCGGTAACAATACTTCACTCATTTTCTCAAAATTGGCGTTATGATCTATATTAACGGACTGTCCAGCATATCGCCCCAACCAACTTCTTCGAAAAAAGATTTTCTTTCTGATGTTGTTCGGCACAACACCAATTTGTTGCAATGTATTGAACCTAACTATTCGGAATTCATGGACTCCAATGCTTTGCGAAGGATGAGCCGGGTTCTGAAACTGGGATGGGCAGGTGCCAAATATTGCCTTGAAGATGCAGCCTTGGAAGTTCCAAACGCCATTTGTATTGGAACAGGTAAAGGCTGTTTTAAAAATACCCAGGTTTTTATGTTTTCTGTGGATGAAAACAATGAAAGGTTTGTTCCTCCTTCGCCTTTTATTCAATCGGCCCACGGCTCCATCGCCTCGCAAATAGCCGTAGAAACGGGTTGCAAAAATTACAATATGACCTATTCGCATCGGGCTTTTTCATTTGAAAGTGCTTTGCTTGATGCCATGATGCTACTAAAGGAAAAAATACACACGAATGTTTTGCTTGGAGGTGTAGATGAGATAGAAGAAATCCAATTCAACACTTTTGACCGGATTGGATATTACAAAAAACCCGGCATCAATAACTTGAACTTATTGACTGTTCAAACAAAAGGAACTATTGCCGGGGAAGGAAGTACATTTTTCCTGCTGGAAGATCAACCAACAGCTAATACCTACGCAGCAGTGAAAGACGTTCATACCTTTTCAAACCCAGGGAATCACTTT
>PKSW01000247.1 GCA_002869465.1 Marinilabiliales bacterium | reverse complement strand
TGCAAATAATTGATATGGGTACCGGAAGTGGTTGCATTGCCGTTGCCTTAAAGAAATACCTGCCAGACAGTCAGGTCACAGCCATTGATATTTCCCGGGAAGCTCTAAAACTAGCCGAACAAAACAGCTCGCTTCATCAGCTTTATATTGACTTTCAGCAGATTGACATATTAAAACCAGATGCTTATAAAAAGTTTGGGGAATTTGATGTAGTAGTCAGTAATCCTCCCTATGTAACAGAAAATGATAAAAAAATGATGCAACCAAATGTGCTGGATTATGAGCCTCACACAGCACTTTTTGCGGAAGATAATAATCCACTTGAATTTTATAAAGCAATACTCCTATTTTGTCAGGTTCACCTCAAAGTCGGCGGCCGCGTATATTTTGAGATCAATGAGCTTCAAGGTGAAAATGTATTGCAGTTAATTGAAAATTATGGATTTGATCACGGTGAGCTCCATACCGATATACATGGCAAAGAGAGGTTTGTTTCAGCGTTTAAAAAGTCTTAGTCTTCAAATAGTTCCTCCAGAAAATTAAAGGTTTTAACATAAATTCCAGAGCTGTTGCTTTCTCTCGGCCCGGCGATATTTATGATTTCCAGGTAATTGAAATTGATCCAGTTATATATTTTCTGAAAAATTGAATCTTTGTTTCCCGATAGATCGATAGCTAAAACCGGTTTATTCATTTCCTGTGCAAGATTAAAAGTGAGGCGGGTTCCTGCATCCATTTCACCTTCAAACAAGATCAATGTTCCGTCGCTTTCCAGCACGTTAAGTTTTGTCCTGGTTTCGTATGAAGCATCAGATGCTTCTTTCAGAGGATATTTTTTATCGATCTGACCATCTTCAGCTTTCCGGCCTTTGGGACACCATCCGCCGCAGGCAATACCGAATTTCAGGGCAAAGTCAAGGGCAGCCCGGTCAACGCCCGACTGCCCTCCACTGATTATTTTTATTGAATTAATCAAACTTTTAAATTCTTCTTATAATCCAAAAAGTCTCTTTGTGATTTGAATAGGTTCACAAGCTGTAGTGACAGATTTTTTATTTCATTTACAATGCTTAAAAACAAAATACTACGTCGTGATCCTGTCGTTGCATCTTTAATCCTTTTAATCTGATTTTTATTCACTATCTTAATTAAATTGATTAACTCCTCCTGCAATTTTAGCAGCTCTCCCTGTTTGCTAAAATTCTTGCTTTCTAAACTTTTTACCACTATATCAATCATTTTAACAAGTATTGTTTTGAGCGATTTTAGATCACCAATCTGAGTCTCCGTAAAAGGTTTATGATTATTATCCACATGATCAATCACAGGATTGGCTATAAATGAAATGCTATGAATCATTTCACGCAAATAATCGAGTGTAGTTACAAAATAATAAGCAGAATCTAGCGCTTCCTCTTTTAGTTTATCAATAATCACATTGATATGATCTTTCAGATATTTTGTCTTGGCTGTAATTTTTTGAATTTCCTTTTTCGATTTTTTTAGCTCCTTGACATCTTCTTTTTCAAGCCCATTAATGATTCTGTCCAATTCAACAGCAATCTTTTTAATATTCTGAATAATAGTTTTATTTGACTTTTCAGCAATATTTTCATCTGACATGGATGCTACATCTTGCGCTTCTTCCTTTTTAACATCACTTGATTTCTTATGATGCCCATGTGTGCGATAAATAAGATAAGCAGCTATTAGCAATGAGACTAAAACTGCTACTAAACCTCCATAATTGAATACATATACAAATATGAACGCAACTAAAAACGCACTAACAGCAGTTAAGAACCATCCTCCAACAACAGCAAGAACACCAGAAATTCTATAAACGGCACTTTCCCTGTCCCATGCTTTATCTGATAAGGAAGTACCCATGGCTACCATAAAAGTTACGTAAGTAGTTGATAAAGGTAGTTTCATAGATGTTCCAAATGCGATTAAAATACTTGCTACTGTGAGATTAACTGATGCCCTTATTAAATCAAATGTTGGAGGATCCGTTTCGGTTTGCTCAGCTGGTTCAAATTGTCGTTCAATGAATGATATTACCCCGTTGGGTATAATCTTTTGAATTCCACTTGACATATTAATTGACGATCTAACAAGTAACTTTGATACCCAAGTTGATTTAAACCTCTCTTCACCTTCAGTTTGCCTACTTAAGTCAAGTGAAGTTTGAACAACTGACTTGGCCTTTTTTGAAGTGTATAGTGTAACCACCATTATCAAACCTGCTAATATCAGAAATAGCTCTGGTGTTGGCACTTTTCCTGCCAGACCCGACATGAAAAATGTTTCTGCACTGGCTCCTTCCGATGCTACAAATAATTCGTATGAATTATACCCAGCAATAGGGACTCCTATAAAGTTAACTAAGTCGTTGCCAGCAAAAGCCATTGCAAGTGAAAATGTACCTACAAGAACAATCAGCTTAAGAATATTCAGCCTAAATAGTGAATAAAGCAGCTGCAATATTATGGTCCATCCAATAAAACTGTACAGAATGATCATGCCGCTGTTTGCATTGATCCAGTTATTCATTTCAGATGTCATAAAGGAAGCTCCTTTCGCACCTTTGATGAGCAGAAAATAAGTCATCGCGGTAAAAGCAATACCACCCCAGATGGCACCAATATACTTCATTCGCTTTTTAAAATTAAACGAAAATGCAATTCTCGTTAAATATTGAATAATCGCTCCTACAGTAAAAGCAACCAAAACCGAAAGAAATATTCCAAAAATAATCGCTAGTGCTTTTGAAGAATTAATGAATTCACTAATGGATCCGGTATCATCACTCATCAATACCACGATAGAAGCCATCGCAACAGATGCACCCAATAATTCAAAAACTATAGAAACGGTGGTTGATGTTGGAAGACCAACAGTGTTATAGACATCAAGTAAAATGACATCGGTAATCATTACAGCCAGAAAAATGAACATGATCTGCTCAAATGTGAACATGCCAGGATTCATTATACCTTTTCTGGCAACCTCCATCATTCCGCCAGAAAATACTGCACCCACCAATACGCCAATGGCTGCAACTGCCATTATCACTTTAAAGGATGCGACCCTGGAACCAATAGCAGAATTTAAAAAGTTAACTGCATCGTTACTAACACCCACAATCAGGTCTGAACCAGCTAATACAAAAAGTATGATTACAATTACTAAGTAGATAATTTCCAATTTGTTATGTTTTTTGGATTATGATTGCAATAAATAAAATGTTATGATAAGTTTTCAATTCTCAATATTAATAAATTGTTAATTAACATACTAAAATTTGGGTTTCATGCCGAGTTCATACATAATGAAACCATATAAATCGGTTGCCTCTTCAATTTGCTTGAAAGTGGGTTTTCCGGCACCATGGCCTGCCTTTGTTTCAATACGCACCAGGATTGGATTTTCACCACCATCTTTTGCCTGCAACTCTGAAATAAATTTAAAAGTATGGGCCGGTACTACCCTGTCGTCATGATCAGCTGTAATGGCCAAAGTTGCCGGGTAATTAACCCCTTCTTTAATATTGTGTAATGGTGAGTATCCCAGCAAATATTGGAACATTTCTTCACTTTCATCACTGCGGCCATAGTCGCTTGCCCATGCCCATCCTATCGTAAAATTATGATATCGCAGCATATCCATAACCCCCACAATCGGAATTGCTACCTTAAATAAAGCCGGTTCCTTTGTCATGGCAGCGCCAACTAACAATCCTCCATTCGAGCCTCCGACGATGGCCAGTTTTTCGCTGCAAGTATACTTTTCCTTGATCAAATATTTAGCGGCATAAATAAAATCATCAAAAACATTTTGTTTGTTCATTTTCGTACCTGCTTCGTGCCATGCTTCGCCATATTCTCCGCCTCCTCTTAAATTTACCATCACGTAAATGCCACCCTGTTCAAGAAAAACAGCCCTGCTGATACTGAAACCTGGTGTAAGACTGATATTAAATCCGCCGTAACCATATAATATGGTTGGGTTGTTACCATCAAGCTCTAATCCCTCTTTATACACGATGAACATGGGCACCCTAGCACCATCCTTACTTTCAAAAAATATTTGCTTTGCTAAAAAACCCTCCGTGTTAAAATTCAATTCCGATGCTTTGTACAACTTCGATGTATTGGATGAAATATCATACGTATAAATATTTGAAGGTGTGGTAAACGATGTAAAGCTGTAAAAAGCAACATTGTCATTTTTTGTACCCTTAAACTCGGTGATGGTTCCGATGCCTGGCAACTCTAGTTCCTGCTCGAATTCGCCATTCAGGTTATAAAAATAGGCCCTGTTACTAGCATCTTTTAAATACTGCACAAACAGTTTACCGCCGGCAATGGCGGCTGATTCTAAGATTTCTTCCTTTTCGGAGACCAGGTCTATCCAGTTTTTTTCTTCCGGTTGATTGAAATCCACCTTAATTATTTTTCCCCTGGGTGCATTATGATTGGTTTGAATGATCAATTCATCTCCAATATGATCGATTACACCGTATTCAAAATCGAATCCATCAACGATTTTCTTCAGGTCGATTTTGTCCGGGTTATCAATGGGGGATGCATATAATGCATTGCCGCTGGTGCTTTCGGTTTCTCCGACTATCAGAAATTTTTCATCTTCTGTCAGGTAAGCATGAAAATTTCTCAAGGGTTCACTAGGATTGCTGAAAATAAGGCGATCCTCTTGCTGTTCGGTTCCTAATTTCTGATAATATATCTTATGAAAGCGGTTCTGTCCTGATAGCGCGTCTTCCTCAGATGGTTCATCATAAGCGGAGTAAAAAAATCCATCATCTTTCCAGGCGATGGCTGAAAATTTAACCCATTTGATGTGATCCTTCAATTCCTTTTTTGTATCAATTTCCATTACGCGAATTTCATTCCAGTCTGAACCACCGGATGAAATACTAAATGCTAAAAAACTTCCATCTTTTGAAACACTGATGTTTGATAAAGCAACAGTTCCATCTTCTGACAAGGTATTGGGATCCAATAAAACTTCAGGTTCATCATCCAGTTGATCCATCATATAGAGCACATCCTGGTTTTGCATGCCATCATTTTTATAGAGAAAATACCTGTTCCCCCTCTTAAAAGGCGCCCTGTATTTCGGATAATTCCAGATTTCGGTCAAACGCTCATTTAATTGCTGCCTGAAAGGAATTCTACTCAAATAGGCTTGCGTCAACTCATTTTGAGCTGCCACCCATGCTGCTGTCTCTTCCGAATTATCATCTTCGAGCCACCTGTAAGGATCAGATACCTCTTGTCCGAAATAAGTATCAATCGTGTCGACTTTCTTTGTTTCAGGATACTGAAATTTATTCTGTGTGTTTTGCATACAAGCCGGTATTATAGCAACAATAGCTACTACATAAAATAATCTGTTTAATTTCATCAATTTGGTTTTTAAAAAATGAGGAGTAAAAGTAAAGATGTTCTGATTAAATTACAATGCTAACTGAATAACAATCAGGAAGTGTTAACAACTTTTCAGGATGTTTTTTTATCATGTTTAACAACGGCCTTCAATTTCCACCTGCCGGTTTTATAATATACATAACTGGCGATCACACCAAATACCCATGCCACAGGTATGCCCCACCAAATTCCGAGGGTACCGATTTTTAATGATAAAAGATAAGAAGCCGGAATACGAATTACCCATAATGACAATATGGTAATGATCATTGGAAAGAATGTGTCGCCTGCACCCCGCATTATCCCATTTATAATGAACATGGTAGAAAAGACGATGTAAAATCCACTTACTACATAAATATATTGCTTACCCACAGCCACAACCTCAGCATCGTTGGTGAATAAATACATCAGAGGTTCAGCGAAAAACATGGCCAGCAAGGTAACTGTGACAGAAATTATGGATGTCATTCCCAATGTTGAATTCAAGCCCCGGCCAATCCTTTCAAATTTATTAGCCCCAATATTTTGCCCCACGAATGTCGATAAAGCTGCTGAAAAATTCATGGCAGGCATAGCAGCAAACATGTCAATTCGCATGGCAATGGTATAAGCGGCAATGGTGGGGGTCCCGAACATATTTACAATTCTGTAAAGGGCTAAAAACCCCAAAGAAACAAAAGTTTGCTGGAATCCTGTCGGCAAACCGATCTTTAAACTTTTTTTAAAAATATCCTTGTCAAATCGCATCTTCAAAGGCGAAAAATCAAGGAAAGAATGGTAACGGTTCAAATACCAAACTATTGTAAAAAATGCACCCGCCTGTGCAATAACGGTGGCAAGTGCTACACCTTTTACTCCCCATCCGAGTCCCAATACAAAAAACAGATCGAGGCCAATGTTTGTAAGCGTTGAAATAATCAGAAAATATAAAGGTGTTTTGGAATCACCAAGACCCCTGAGTACGGCGCTGGTTCCCTGGAAGCCAAAAAAGAAAATGAACCCGGTGGCATACACGGTAAAATAATCAATTGCCAGCGGGATGACATCATCAGGCAAACTAATCAGTTGAAAGATATATTTACTGCTCAGTATACCAACTGTTGTTATTAAAATCGAAGCAAAAAACATAAAAATGTACAGGGTATCAATGGTTCTTTTTACCCGGTCCATTTGTTTTGCTCCAAAATATTGTGAGATGATTACAGTTGATCCAATGGCGATCCCAACAACAAAAGAAATAAGTGCAAAAATCAAGGGGAAGTTGGCTCCCACTGCAGCAAGTGCTTCTTTGCCCAATACCTTGCCTATAATAATGCTGTCAACAACATTATACATCTGCTGAAACACATTACCCGCGAGCATGGGCAGTGCAAAGTTCAGTATTAGTTTGCCTTCTTTACCTTCGGTTAAATCTCTCAAAAAATATTTCTTTTAAATGAAGCTTTTGTGAAACCCTCAAATGAAATTTTGCACAAAACTATGCTATTTCTTCTTGGGTTTGAGCGGACTCTCAATTTGAAAAGCTTTTTTTGGATTTAGTTTATCCACATCTTTCTTTACTTCATTCATTTCGGAGGCCACATCTTTCAGGTCCTTCACCAATTCACTATCCTCAGTAGCTGATTTAAAATCTTTAATACCTTTTCCCAGGCCCCTGGCCAGTTCCGGTAGTTTTTTACCACCAAACAGCAGCAAAATAACCACGACAATTAGTATGATTTCATAACCACCAAACCATCCCGCGTATTGTAACATTGAATAAATCTTTTGTCAAAAGTAACGAATTCATAAAATACATGGTACGGGATTTTGATAAACTATGTTAAAGCCTTCAGAATAACTATCTTTGCCATGTTCAACAAGCCGGCTTGTCGCTCCCGCATGGGGGAGGAAAGTCGGGACAACACAGAGCACCATACTTCCTAACGGGAAGGCACCAATTTTTTGGTGACAGAAAGTGCCGCAGAAAATAACTACCGATGTCGGGGTAAAGGCAAGCCTGCCTCCGCTTTTGCTCCGGCAGGTAAAGGTGAAAACGTGGGGTAAGAGCCCACGCGATATGATGGCGACATTGTATTGGGGTAAACCTTATGGGTTGCAAGGTCAAATATGCCGGTGCTTGAGGGCTGCTCGTCCGATACCGGTGGGTAGACTGCTAGAGTTATACAGCGATGTATAACCCAGATAAATGACAGGCACTTCACTGATCGATTTCGGTGGAGAACAGAATCCCGCTTACAGGCTTGTTGAACGTTTTTTTTATTCTTTCGTAATTAATCTACCTTATTCATATGATAATTGGATTTTTACCGTTAATTGAGAAATAGCATCAAAAACTGACCATCCGTTATCGAGGCAAGCTTTACTTTTTTCAACCCATACAAATTGTTTTATCACCTATGAAAAAAGGATTCTTAACAGTTATTTTATTGTTTTCATTATTGGGCCAGAGATTCGTGTTTTCGCAGGAAACCATGTATTATGATCCTCCCCAGTCGACATACAGACAGGCACTAAATTTATTTGAACAAAAAAATTATGGTGCAGCCAAACAAATGTTCGCTGAGTTTATGTCAGAAGTAAATGACCCAAATAATTCCTTTTATGAAAACGCTGCCTATTACGAGGCCGTTAGCAGTATTGCTTTATCTAATAAAGATGCGCTTCAAAAAGTAGAACATTTTGTAACCGATTATCCTGAAAGCACCTGGTTGCCCAAAATATATTTTGAATTGGGGACCCTATATTATAAGAACAGAGACTATATAGAAACTCTGGACGCTTTTGAAAAAACTTCGCCAAATAAATTAAGTAAAAATCAGCGTGCCGAATATTATTACAAAAAAGGATATAGCGAATTAAACCTGAATAGGTTTGATGATGCCGCAGCCTCATTTTCAGAAATTTTAACTTCAGAAACGACCTATGGGCCTGCTGCTAATTTTTACTACGGTCATATTCAATACCAGAAAGGAAAATATGAAGAAGCTTTGCAAAGTTTTAAAGCTATTGAAGACAATAAAAGATTCAATAAATATGTCCCCTACTACATTATCCATATTTATTATGAGCGAGGCGATTACAACAAAGTGATCGAAGCAGGCAACACATACCTGAACAAGGCCGATCATAAAACCAGGAGCGAAGTAGCTCGCCTGATCGCCAATTCATATTACAACCTTGGCAATTATAAAAGTGCCCTGGAATACTTTGTTGAATATGAAAGATCAGGATCAAAAAACCTGAGCCCTGATGAGCATTACAGGATCG
This sequence comes from Marinilabiliales bacterium, assembly GCA_002869465.1. GTDB lineage: Bacteria > Bacteroidota > Bacteroidia > Bacteroidales > F082 > UBA4459. Next base: position 13,972 of record PKSW01000247.1, on the reverse strand, counting down.
GTTATTCGAAGTTCGTAAATGAAGAATATCGCTCGGCTATTTCAAATTTTGAAAGTGCCAGTGAAGCCGAAAGTGATAACAAACAGAATGCCTGGTACAACCTCGGGTTTTGTTACTTGAATACCGGACAGGAAAAATTTGCCCAAAATGCATTTTTAAAAGCTTATCAGCTCGAAACCAACCCTGATATTACTATTGATGCGCTGTATAATTATGTAAAACTGACTATTGAACTGGGCGGCGACTTGTATAATGATCCTGTGGCAATCATTACTGACTTTATCGATACGAATCCCGGTTCGGAAAGAATAAATGATGCTTATGAATTGTTGGGACAATTGTACCTGGCTTCCAACAATTACGAGGCTGCACTGGCTTCCATTGAGAAAACAAAAAATATCAGTCCGCAGCTTCAATCTATTTACCAGGAAATTGCCTACACAAATGCAGTAGATCAATTTAACAGAGGTGATTTTGCAAATGCAGCTGAAAATTTTGACAAATCCATCAAATACAGCGCTGATGAAAATATCAAACTAAATGCATTGTTCTGGAAAGCGGAAGGATTATACAGGGCCAAAGATTTTGCGGGCGCATCCAGGCTCTACCGTGATTTTATTTCATCTGGCGGATCATCAGACCCTGAGCTTTATCCAAAGGCTTTGTACAACCTGGCTTATACTAATTTCAACCAGCAACAATACAACCAGGCCATTCAGAATTTCAATCAATTTTTAAAGACAGGGAGTTCGTCCGGAGAATTGATTAGTGATGCGACACTGCGTCTGGCAGACAGCTATTTTATCTTAAAGAAGTATGACGATGCCTCAGCTTTGTACCAGAAAGCCGCTCAAAGCAATGCTAAAAATGCGGATTACGCGATGTATCAAAGAGCTTTCTGTTATGGATCCAAAGGCGATTTTAATAACAAAATCAGCCTGTTAACAGAGCTAACGCAACGCTATAAAGGTTCATACCTGTATGATGATGCGTTGTATGAGATCGCTTCAACTTATCTCATTCAAAATGATCAGCGGCATGCCATTATTTATTTTGACAAATTGGTAAAAGAAGCACCCAACAGCAGTCTTTCGAAAAAATCACTTTTAAAAATGGGCTTCGTGTATTATAGCAACAACCAGTATGACCAGGCCATCAGAACATTGAAACAGGTAATTGACAAATATCCGGCATCGGTTGAAGCCAATGAAGCATTGAACACCCTCCAAAGTGTATATATGGATCAAGGTAAAATTGACGATTATTTCAAATATGCCAAAAAACTTGATTTTGTGCAGGTTTCAACCAGTGAAGAAGATTCCCTGTTGTTCACTTCTGGCGAAAATCATTTTATGAATAACGATTGTTCAAAAGCCATTTCAGGATTAAAGAATTACCTGCAGCAATTTCCGCAAGGTGGCTATGTGCTGAAATCATATTACTACCTGTCGGATTGTTACGAGAAACTGGGTGATGAGGCTGGTGCATTGCAATATTACGAATCGATTATTGCATTTCCCGATAATCCTTACACAGCCAATGCGCTGTTAAAAGTAGCCCGAATGGCCTACAATAATGAACAATACGCAGAATCAAAAAAACAGTATCAACGACTGGCGGACATTGCTGAAGACCAGGGTATGCTAGTTGAGGCTTTGGATGGTACAATGCGGTCATCTTACTATTTGGAAGATTTCCAGAATGCCATCGCCTACGCGCAACTTTTAAAGGAATCAGACATGGCCAATGATGACCAAATGTTGTACGCGAATTACCTGATTGCCAAATCATACCAGCAAACAGGAAACTCAAGAAAGGCCATCGAAGCATTTGAGATCGTCGAAAATTTAAGCGCCAATGAATATGGCGCCGAAGCAAAATACGAACTGGCACAGTATGCGTTTGAAAAAAACAAACTGGATGAATCGGAATCGATGATCTATGAACTAAAAGAAAGCTATTCAAATTATCCTTACTGGGTGGCCAAAGGCTTCATATTGCTGGCAGATATTTACGCCGAACGCGGCAATACCTTCCAGGCAGAACAGACCTTACAAAGTATTATTGATAATTATAGTGGCGATGACCTAAAACAGGTTGCCCGGGAAAAAATCAACCAATTGAAATCAGGCAATGAATAGTAACAGCACCAAAAGCAATCAACCGATGAAAGGAATCAACATACATATCAAATTTGCGCTTATCGTCCTGTTCATTCAGATAACAGTTATGCCAGTGGCGATTAGTCAGCAGGAACCAACAACTGATAAAAACCATAATGAACAGGTAACCATAATAGGTTCTTTTGATCCTTCTATTAACGAAGCTTATAAGGTCAACCAAAAACCTGAAGCACATTCATTCTCATTTACGAATCCAGAATTTGAATTTCAGCATATCGATCGGCAATCTGGGACACAAATAACGCTGGAACCAATTACGCCAGCCAATATTAATGTCGATAAAAGGGAAAAGATTTCTCAGAACCTTTTGCTTTTAGGGTTTGGTAGTCAATTCAGTCCTTACCTGAACTTTTTTCATTCAAGTGGAAAAAGAAACCAACACCGTTTTACAGCGGAAATCTATCATTTGTCAGCTTTTAAGAACATCCCCGAATATGTGAATCCTTATTCAAATACAAAAGCGGCTCTTAAATTCAATAAGTTCATCAACGATCACATTCTTGATTTAGAATTTACCTACAAACTGAACACCAACAGGTACTACGGCTATCTTCCGGCTGATTATCCTGAAATGACAATCAATGAAAATGGACTGAAGCAAATGTACAATCTCTTCGATGGAAATATAGGTATCAGGAGCAATTATAAAAGCAATAATAAGCTGGTTCATACAATTAATATTTCAGGCTACTATTTTTTCGACATGTATAAATCATCTGAGGCAAATGCAGAACTAGCTTTCGATTTTTATAAATCATTTGATGTAACCAAAGTGCTCAATTACCAGTATTTAGGTATAGATGGGCAGGTGGTTTATTACAACAATACGGATACCCTGAAAACTACCAACGAATATCTGGTGAATGCCACACCCTATTTCAAAGCCAGATACGGCATCATTAATTTTAAAGTAGGCCTCAGTTTTAACTACCTGAGCGCAGGTTCAAAGCTGAAATTTTATCCTGAAATTGATGCGTCGGTTGAGCTGTATCCTGAATACCTGACCCTGTATGCTGGGATTGGCGGCGGTTTGGAAAAAATAAGTTTGCGGGATCTTTCTGCTGAAAATCCATGGATACTTACAGCTATCGATAGCAAATGGAAAGACAATATGTTTATTGGTTTTGCGGGTTTGCGTGGCAACCTCGGTCAGAAAGTGGGTTACAACCTGGAAGCCAAATGGACGCGCTTTAAAAACGAATATTTTTACACTAACGTCATCACACAATATACACCAAGCCTAACACCAAATGGGCCCATCAATAAATTTAATATTGTTTACGACGATGGCAATGTTATTAATTTGAAAGGTGAAGTTACGTACACCTTGGACTCAAAATTTAAAACCTGGCTGGCTGCCAATTATAGTATATATAGTTTAAATTCATTGAGCCAGCCCTACCAAAAACCTATTACTGAATTTAAGTTAGGTGCTTCTTACCTGTTCGCAAAAAAAGTAGATGTATGGACAGAAGTTTACTATGTGGGCAAACGCTATGCGCTCGACCCCAGGGGAATGGTGCCAACTGAAATTACACTCGACTCATTTTTTGATGTGAATATGGGAGTTGATTATCAATTGAAAGAAAACTTCTCTGTCTTTTTAAAATTGACCAACCTGCTCAACTGGAATTATGAATATTACTACCAGTACCCGGTGCAGGGCATCAATGTTATGGCAGGTATCAGCTATAAATTTTAAAAATGTTAATCAGGATACGCGATGCGCACATGATTGATATTCATAATCTTTTTCTTCAGCACCTTCTTTACTGTGTTGATTTCCCGCATCGTCATGTTCGAGTTGATGAACTGGTTACCGGCCATAAGTGAGCCGACAATATTCTCGACGAGATCATTAATTTTCTGTTCATCCGGTTTATTAATACTACGTGATGCTGCCTCAATTGAATCCGCCATCATCACTACTGCAGTTTCGCGTGAAAACGGAATGGGGCCATGGTATTTGAATTCAGTTTCGTCAACCTCCATCCCCTGTTTTAATTTCTTCTCAAGTTTGTAAAAATATTCAACCCTTCGGGTGCCGTGATGGGTTCTGATGAAATCAATGATTTGCTCAGGTAACCCCGATTTTCTTGCCATTTCAATGCCGTCGATCACATGACCGATGATGATTCGTGCACTGTCTTCATAAGAAAGCTCATCATGTGGATTGTATCCTGATGTCTGGTTTTCAACAAAGTACAATGGATTGTTCATTTTTCCAATGTCGTGATACAAGGCGCCTGTTCTTGCAAGCAGTGCGTCGCCACCAATCACGTAAAGTGCTTCGGAAGCCAGGTTGGCTACCTGTAAAGAATGTTGAAAAGTACCGGGTGCTTTTTCAGAAAGTTCTCTCAGCAATGTATTATTGGTATTGGAAAGTTCCAATAACGTCAAGTGAGTTACTATTCCAAATAATTTCTCGTAAAGAAATATCAGTGGGAATGCAAGCAAAACAAGTATGGAACTTCCTGCCAAGTATAAAATAGCAATGTAAGAGAAACTATCCAGCGATCCTTCCTGCACAAAAAGCATGCTCAAATACACCACAATATAGGTTAGGAATATGAATAGAGATGTTTTGAAAAGGTCAGCCCGTTTCGACAGATCTCCCACCGTGAATACAGCAATCAGGCCTGATGTAAACTGCGTATAAAAGAAATTAAAACTGTTTGGAGCATAAAACCCTAAAATCAGGACAGTTACCAGGTGCACAATGATTGCCACCCGCCTGTTGACAAACACCGCTATTAAAATGGGTAATATCGCAAATGGAATCATATAAGTCCACTGCGGAAAATTGCGAAAAACATAATGGGTGATAAAAATGAGTACGAGTTGGCTCAGTAATATCAATATGATCTGCTTCAATGAGTTAAAAATATTCCGGTAGTAAAGAAAGATGAATAAAAATTCTATCAAAAAGAGCAGAATGATCAATAATGCGCTACCGGTTATGATGTATAACTGCGACTCGGAGCCACCCAGATCCTGCTCATAATCCCGCTTCAACGACATAAGCACCTGGTACTTTTCAGGATTGACCAACTCCCCTGTCGAAATGATCAACTCTCCTTTTTGCACGAGGCCATAGGTAGAGGAAATACGATTTAATAATTCAGCGCTTTCAGCCATGCTTTTTTCCTGATCGTAAAAAACATTTTGTACCAAGGATTGGCTGATGATCAGCTTCAGCAATGAACTATCGGGATCTTTTAATCTGGTTATCTTTTTGTTCGCATATTCATTTGCTGAATTAACATCATAAAATAAACCCAGATTTGCATTTGAAACTTCATTTCCGCGAATTACACGGATGGGATATTCAGGCCCTTTACCTTCCAATATTTCATGGTATTGGATAATACCGGTCTTTTGAATATCATCATATATTTTTGTCAAAACTTTCTGAAGCTTCATTGAATCTTCCGATCGTTGACTTGCATCACTCATCTGCCACAACTCGCCAAAATTTTCAATTAACAAGTGGCGGCCCGATTCAGTAACATCCTCGTTATACCAGAAATAGGGCCTGAAATTATTCAATACCTGCTGTTTTTCCTCTGCTACTTGTTTGTCAGTTTTATAAATAGCAAAATCATAAGGTGCGATCAGGTCGTTATGATTCCATGGTTTCCCGATATTGAATTCGTATTTAAACATACTTTCCCGTGGGCTGATCCAAACCACAAGAGCGATGGCTATTATAAATAGTAACACCTTTAGGATGTCGTAATAATTATGTTGTAATTTTGACAATATTGTATTCATTCGAATTACATTTACGACACAAAAGTAATAAAAGGATCGTGTAAAATATTGATTATGGCAACATACGGCATCAGCTTACTCACTTTAGTACCCGTAAGGAAATCACCGGGAGACAGAAATGAAATGGTAAATCAGCTATTATTTGGCGATTTTGTGGAGATAAAAGACACCTTCGAGGATTGGTATCTCATTGAAACCATTGATGATGGCTATGAAGGCTGGGTGGACAAAAAGCAAATACAACAGGTGAAAGAAGAAACATTTAACCTGTTTTTACCTTCTGAACGATATTTTACCATTGATCTGCTGAGCACATGTACTTCGATGGAAAGCAGCACAGAAATCCAGCTTGTTATGGGCAGCCAGTTACCCCACTCGGTAAATAATACACTGACCATTGAAAATAATAGCTTTTCTTTTCATGGTAATTTTATATCCGCCACTAAAAAACCTCAAAAAGTAAATATTAAAAAAACAGCCCTGGCCTACCTGAACGCACCCTACTTATGGGGTGGAAAATCACCCTTCGGAATAGACTGCTCCGGTTTTGTGCAAATGGTTTATAAGATTTCAGGCATATTTCTAAAACGTGATGCATCCCAACAGGCGCAACAGGGCGAGTTGGTTAACTTTGTGCATGAAACCCATTTGGGCGATCTCGCATTTTTTGAAAATGATGAAGGCAGGTTCGTGCATGTTGGCATTATGCTGGATAATGAACATATTATACATGCATCCGGAAAAGTTAGAATTGACAAGATTGACCATAATGGCATCTATAACGAACAGGAACGAAAATACACACATCGGCTGCGATTGATCAAGAGAATATTTGAAGAATAAGTCTGCATATTCCACCTTAATTTTATACCCAACCACTGTGCTAAAAAAAGAATCAATCTAAATTTCTATTTGTGGTTAATTTCAGTAATTATTGGAATACATTTGCCGCTAAATTTTTTAGTTAAAACTTATTAACATTTATTAACATTTAAATGCCTGAATACAGTAGTATTAGGGATCACAAGCTTTGCAAAAGAGCTATTTTGTTAACAAATGGTAATAATTATTTAACATTATAGAAAAGCATATTTTCTAAATTTACGTCTTTTAAAATTTGAATTTTAACAACCAAAAATTAATGCTTATGCAACGAATTAAATTACTCTTAACCTTAATGGTTTTTGTATTATTTAGTGGCACTTTAATGTCACAAGGTTTAATCAGGGGGGTATTGCAGGACAATAATACCAATGAAACCCTAATAGGAGCCACGGTTATTATTGAAGGAACTACCATCGGTGTAACAACTAACCTGGATGGAAGTTTTTTACTTATTGCGCCAGAAGGTGAACACACTTTGGTTTTTTCCTATGTTGGTTATGAAGATCAGAAGACTGATGTTACGGTTAAGGATGGCTCAACTTATAATGTTGGAACCATTCTAATGCTTTCAAGTGCAATTGGTCTTCAGGAGATCAATGTATTTGCTAATGTTGCCATTGACAGAAAAACACCAGTTGCCGTATCAACGCTTAATGCAGCTGAGATAACGGAAAAACTGGGTAGTCGTGAATTACCTGAAGTTCTGAATGAAACCCCTTCAGTGTATGCTGTTAGACAAGGAGGTGGATTTGGGGATTCCCGTATAAACATTCGCGGGTTCGATCAGCGCAATATCGCTATCATGGTCAATGGTATACCCGTAAATGATATGGAAAACGGATGGGTTTACTAGTCGAACTGGGCAGGTTTGGGTGATGCGCTTCGTAGCATTCAAGTACAGAGAGGTCTTGGTGCATCCAAGCTGGCTATTAACTCAGTTGGTGGTACAATGAACTTCATTTCTAAAACTACCGATATGAATGCCGGAGGATCTGCACAATTTGAGATTACAGATTATGGTAATAGCAAAACTACCTTGTCACTTTCTTCTGGTAAAACAAAAAATAATTGGGCTGTTTCATTTGTTGGTTCCAGAACCGTTGGTCCTGGTTACATTGATAAAACATGGGTTGATGCATGGTCTTATTTTTTCTCGGTTTCCAAAGAATTTAAAGATCATTTGTTATCATTTACAGCTATTGGCGCCCCTCAAAAACATGGCCAAAGATCGTATACCGTATCTGAAAGTAATTTTACAAAATACGGCCCAAAATATAACCAACACTGGGGAACCTGGGATGGCAATGTATTAATGGAACGTGAAAATAAATACCACAAACCACAGTTGGCATTGAACTGGTACTGGACCATTGATGATAATAACTATTTAGCTACTTCGGTATATACAAGTTTTGGCAGTGGATACGGAACAGGAACCTTGGATAACAGGGAGAGTATGCCCAGATTCAGAATTGCCTTTAATGATAATGGCCAGATTGATTGGGATGGCGTTGCATTAGAAAATGCACATCATCAGGATACCGCTTATTTTGCTAATGGCAATTATGCTGCTGGAGGTATTTTATATGATTCAGATGGTGAAGAGATTCAAGATGACACTCAACTTTCTAAAAATATATTAAGAAACTCTGTTAATAATCATGTATGGTATGGAGCCATTTCAACTTTCAACCATACTTTTAAAAACAAAGCTACTTTGATGGCAGGTATAGATGCTCGTTCATATGTGGGAGAACATTACCGCGAAGTAAGGAATCTACTTGCAGGAGATTACTGGTTTGAAAGTTATGCAACAGCTGTTGATGGCGTGGCAGGAAGAAACCAGTTAATGAGTGTTGGTGATAGAATTAACTACGATAATGATGGTCTTGTTCGCTATGGTGGTGCATTTGCCCAATATGAAATTTCCTTTGGCAACCTTTCTGTTTTTGCTGCCGCTACAGTTTCTAATACGTGGTATGCAAAAATAGACAGATATAATTATGTAAACGAGGATGATCAGCGCTCAGAAACTGTAACTGCACTTGGTTATAATGCAAAAGCCGGGTTGAATTACAATATCAACGAGAAAAACAATGTCTTCATGAATATTGGATATTATTCCAGGGCACCATACTGGGATTTTGTATTTGTAAACTTTAATGAAAATTCATTAATCCCATCAAACGATATTCTTAATGAAAAGATTTTTGGGGTTGAAGTTGGATACGGTTTAAGAGAGAAATGGATGGCTCTAAATGTAAACCTATACTATACGAACTGGATTGATAAATCATATACCGACTACTTTGTGGATTCAGAAGGTGAAGAATTCTCAGCACCGGTTATAGGACTTAATGCTACGCACATGGGTGTAGAGGTTGATGCCAAATTTAAAGCAACCCGCTGGCTGGACTTTTTTGCTGTACTTGGTTTAGGTGACTGGAAATGGACCAGCAATACGAATTCTACGATCCGTGACGACAATGGTGTTGTAGTTGATACTGTGAATATATATGCTGACGGAGTACCTGTTGGAGGTCAACCCCAAACACAAGTTGTACTGGGCACCAAGATTCAGCCAATGAAAAAATGGATCGTCGGTTTATCATGGCGCTACTACGATCGCTTGTACATCGACTTTGATGCCACCCAGTTGGACGAACCCGGTTATGAGCCAGAACAACTTCCTGCATATGGAATGGTTGATTTCAATACCAGCTATGAATTTAAGATTGCCGGTTTAACATCTTTTGCCGGAATGAGCATCTATAACGTATTCGACAATGTTGTTAAAACACAGGGAGATCAATATGGCTACTTTTGGTCATTCGGAAGAACATTCAACTTCTCTTTGAAAGTTAATTTCTAAAAAAATAGTTTAAAATGATAGAAAGCCCCCTTTATGGGGGCTTTTTTTATAATTTTATCAAAAACCATTTTAATGAAAAGATGTATCATCGTTTTACTTGCCATCCTGACTATTGCAACAGCTTGCAAAAAGAAAGAAGCAAATCAGGAACAACCCTATTTAATTGTTTTATCGCTGGATGGATTCAGATGGGATTATCCACAAAATGCATATACACCAACCCTTGATTCGTTAAAAGCTGTTGGTGTGATTGCTGAGTCATTAAAACCTTCCTACCCGACAAAAACTTTTCCCAATCATTATACGATGGCGACTGGTTTATACCCTGATCATCATGGACTTGTAGATAATTATTTCCATGCACCTGATCTTGATAAGATATATAGTATGAAAGACCGGGAGGCAATAGAAGATGGTACTTTTTATGGTGGTGAGCCGATTTGGGTTACAGCTGAAAATCAAAGCGTAAAAAGTGCTACATTTTTCTGGGTAGGATCAGAGGCAGAAATAAAAGGTGTCAGACCCAGCTTTTGGTATAAATATGACTGGACTATTCCTTTCGAGAACAGGATTGACTCAGTTGCAAAATGGTTATCGTTACCCGAATCAAAACGGCCCCACCTGATTATGTGGTATTATTCGGAACCCGACCATACAGGGCACGAAGCAGGACCGGAAAGTGAAGAAACAAAATTACTCATAGAAGAATTGGATACATATCTTAACAAATTCTTCACTCGAATGCGCAGATTACCTGAGTTTAACCAATTGAATTTTATCATTACCTCAGATCATGGTATGAACGCAACATCCAACGACCGGACAATAAATATTGAACAAATAATAGATACCAACGATATTGAATTTATTGACGGTATAACACCCAATGTGAATATCAAAGTAAAAGAAGGGAAACTTAACGAAGTATTTGACGAACTAAAAGCTACACCGAATTTACAAGTATGGAAACATGGAGAATTGCCTGAGCGTTTGCACTACGGAACACATATCCGAACGCACGATATTAGTATGGTGGCCGACCCGGGTTGGACATTCATCAATTCAAAATATCCTGACGCCATTGCAGGCGCCCACGGGTTTGACAATGACCTAAAGGATATGCATGCAATTTTTTATGCTGCCGGTCCGGCCTTTAAATCAAACCATACTCATCCGACTTTTGAGAATGTGAACTTATATGTTTTATTTGCTGAAATATTAAATCTCACACCTGCAGAAACGGATGGGGACATTGCGAATATTGAACAGATGCTAAATAGATAGTTTTTATGACGCATGCTGTTCTGTATTCTTAAAACGCCCGTATCAATAATTTCTGATCTTATCAGCTTTCTCCAGGGCCCTTTGCATGGTGGCTTCTGATTGTTTTCGGGCATTTTCCATGATCTTATCTGATTGTTGTTGTGCTTGCTGCAATACCTTATTCGCCTCAGCATCAGCATTCTTTAACAGTTCCTGCGCTGCTTTTTTTGCTGCCAGTTCTGCAAGTGCTCCTTGTTTAGCTGCTTCTTTTACCAGTTGCTCCGATTGTATCCGGGCTTCATTTTTTAAATTGTTAACTGTTTGCTCTGCCACCTGCATCACCTGATCTGCTTTCTGCTGTGCTGATTTGATAATAGCGTCAGCTTCTTTTTGTGCTTCTGCAAGAATCCTTTCTGCTTCTTTATTGGCTTCCTCAAGATAATCCTGAACAACATCTTCAACTTTGTCTTTCACCACATCCTTAATTCCATTTCCACTCAGCTTTCCAAGCGAAACCAGTGAAACTTTCGGGTCGGAAGCGGTTCCTTCAACTTTTAATACCGGTTTCAGGCTTTGCACATCCCCAAGGTCAAAACCGAGTTTTCCGATTTCTTTTGCATAGTAATCTATCACACTTGAAGCTCTTTCACCAAGCATTTTTACAGGGATATCAAGCGTTAAATTATAATCAATTTGTTGATCCAACCCGGTCCAGCCGCTCACCTCCATTTGGATATCATCCATGGTAATATTGAATGGTTTATGAAATATTTTTCCATCCAATAAATTAAAGGATAAGTCAATCGGCCCGGTAGAAGGATTTTCAAAAGCGTCTATCTTTAGTACATTTGAAATTTTTGAAAAGAGTTCAGTAGCACTTAACTCTATATCTTCAGAAATGAAATCCCCATTCCCTAAAATCGAACTCCAAACCGGATTCATTTCCTGATCAAGCTCCATATTGAGGTTTATAGATGCATCGAATATGCCCTTCGCTTTCTCGGCGATAGGAGTGAATTTTTCAAACAATGACAGGTATTGATAAGCATTGCTGACGCCCAGATCCGTTAATTTCAGGCGCATATCAATATGAGGATTTATTGAGGTAGTTGCCTCATAATAACCTTTTATCTCTATTAAACCACCCAGAAATGATGATTTAAAATCTTCAAATTCTATTTTTCCATTATATATATGAATTGAAGAGTTGAAATTAGTAAAGGATAATTTATCATAAGTTATTGAATCAGCCTTGGCTGAAATGAATACATCAATATTCTTAGGAATATAAACAACATTTTCACTATCTTCAGTGGTCCCGGTATCTGATTCTGTTCCAGACCATGGCTCAAGCAATTGATTAATATTTAATGTTTTGGTTTGAATGTTCAGATGACCCTTAAACATCTCATCATTAAGAAAATAACCAAGATAGTTATTGAACTTACCATCAACCAGTAAATTGTATCCATTAACCTCACTTTCGAGGCCAATAATATCAATTTGTGAGGGTGAAAAATTAAATTGAGCATGTTGAAGTAAAATCGCATAATTATCTTCCATTTGATAATTTATATTATTACAGACTAGCGATCCCATTGCTAAAAAGTTTTTATAATCTTTTTTTTCAATGGATGACAAACTTCCCTTAAGGCTAATATCGGCAATCATATCTCCCGTTAATTCCTGAAATGATTCCTGAGGAAAGACATTCTTTAAATTTTCAAACGTTATGGAAGCAGATGCTTTCAGATCAATAAACGGATCAGAGATTGGATGCGTTAATAGTAAACTTAACTCCAGTTTATCCTTTCCAATACTTCCTGATAATTTATCCAGTCTGATGACGGTATTATCCAGGTTATTACCTTCATTCTCCACCAATAAACCAAAGTCGATATTCTTCACACTTGTTGCCATATCCGGGTATGATATTTCTGCGTTTGTAGCTTGTACTTCAAGTTTAAAATCCGGAAAATCAGTTTCAGAATAAATCCCCTTTATATGACCATCCATATTAAACTGACCACTCGTTACCAATTTTTCATACCCATCATTGTATACTACGGGTATTAACGAAAGTAACTGTTTGAAAGAATTATCAGGTGCGCTGTATACGAGCATCATATTAATATCATCTCCAACATAAGCAACTGAACCTTCAAAATAAATTCGCAAACCGTTCAGATAAAGCGAATTGTTTTTAAGATTATAAATCTCATCTTTTAGGTTGGCATCTATTTTGGCATCAAAACGCAGTGCTACGTGTTGTAAATAAGCTATTTCTTCATAAAGTAAAGTAACATCCTCTGAATTCATGCTAATATCAAGATCGCTTTTATCTTCAGTGATGTTACCTTTCAGAAACCAATTCATTTTATCCATAGACAGCTCAATTCCAGATTCGTTGTCGGTATAATGTATTGTTGCGGCATTTATCAACACTTTATTTAACATTAAAATATACGGTTCTGATTCAGTATTTTCTTCATCACCAGATGTTTCGGTCTCCTTTAAAATATTCCAGTTTTCTTCACCTTCACGATTAATATTTAAAAATAATCTTGGTTGGTCAACTGTTATTGATTTTATTTCAATAGTTTCATCTTTCAGCACACTGAAAAGGCCCACTGTTATATAAATGCCCTTTGAAACGATAAGCGTATCTTCAGGAAGGTTCATTATGGTAAGATCATGCAATCCCAAGCTGAAGTTGGGAAAGTTTCTGAATAGGGATAAATCTATTTCACCAAAGTCCACTTCCGCATTCAATTGATTATTTATTTCTGTTTTTGCAATTTCTCCGATTTTATCCTTATAAAATTGGGGAACAACGAACATAGAGATCACCAATAGTGCAATGATGATGAGCATGAAGATGCCAACATATTTTAATGCTTTCATAAGATTAGATTTTAAGATTATATTAGATGGTTGCTGTTAAATTTCGCAAATAATGATCGGCCAATACCAGCGCTGCCATGGCATCAACAAT